>JACQAD010000270.1 GCA_016195125.1 Magnetospirillum sp. | reverse complement strand
GGGTGACGTCGGCGCCATGGGGGCTCTTGGGCTCGGGGATGAGCACCAGGATGCCTTCCTTGATCGCCACGTCCATGGGCAGGACGCTGTGGCCGTTGACCTTCTTGGCCTTGCCGGCCTTAACCAGCTCGGCGGCCTTCTTCCAGTTGATCACATGCAGGAAGTCGCTGTCCTTGGCGGAGCAACCGGCCTCGAAGGGGGGGCGGCCACGCTCGATGCCACCGACATAGCGCTCGGTGCAGAACGAGTTCACGAAGGCCCAACCGTCGGACGGACCCTTACCGAAATCGGACAGATCCTGGCTGTAGGGCGGCAGTTCGATGGAGAACGAGTTCTCGGGCTCGATACGGCCCTTCTCGCGGTTGAACTTCCAATAGGTCACCGCACCGCGATACTTCTCGTTGAACTGCTCCAGCGGAGCGAATTCGCCACCCAGCGGAGAGGGATACTGGGCCGGCTCCATCAGGTAGTCGGTGTTCGGGCTGACGAAGGCGCCGCCGTGCTCGGACTGCAGGATCGGATTCTGGACGATCTGCTTGGTTTCGAAATCACGCAGGTCGACGACGGCGATGCGGGGCGTGTTCTTGTCGTTGATGAACAGCCACTGGCCATCGGACTCGCCGTTGGTCTCGGACAGCGCCGGATGGTGGGTATCGCCCCACAGCACCGAACGGCCCTGGACCTCGGAACCTTCCTTGAGGACGCGCTTGGACTCGTCGTCATAGCCGTAGCCCTGCCAGGGCTCGGGAGTGAACACGCCGATATACTTCAGGATGCGCATGGAGGGCACGCCGTACACGATCACCTGACCGCTCTGGCCGCCCGAGCTGAACACCATGAATTCATCGAGCTTGCCGGTCGGATTGTAGGTCTTCGCGGCGGCGAGCATATCGTTTTCAGTCAGACCACGGCGCTTCATCACGTCCTGCAGCGATTCCGCCGATGCGGCACTGGCCACAAGGGCGCCAAAGCTGACAGTAGCGAGCAGAGTCGCCAATTTGCGGCTTCTGATCATCTTCCCCACCTTTTGAATTGTTGAAACAAAAATGCTTTACCCAACCTTCGGCAAAGACGATGGGACCGCCCCGCGGGAAAGGCCTTAACTTTCGTCAAGAAAGACTACGTAAATTCCGCGCTTCATGCGCAGACCTGACGGGATATGATGGCGCTTCCCAAAAGGGCGGATGAGCGGCATCAAGAGCCGCCGGCAATCGAGGACGAACCCCCATGCGGACCATGTTGATCGCGATCTTGATGTTTCTGGCCGGGTTGTCCGCGCCGCCCGCCGAGGCCGCCGACCCGACGGGGGTCACCGGCCGCTTCATCCTGACCGACATGAACGGCCGCACCGTCACCGATGAAATGTACCGGGGCAAGATCAGGTTGGTGACCTTCGGCTACACCTTCTGCCCGGACATCTGCCCGACCATCCTCAACACCCTGTCGGTGGCGCTCGATCACCTGGGCGCCGACCGCGCCAAGGTGGAGACCATGTTCATCTCGGTGGATCCCGAACGCGATTCTCCCGCCCACCTCAAGGAATACCTGAACGCCTTTCCCGGCATCATGGGCCTGACCGGAACACCCGATCAGGTCGCCGCCGCGGCGCGCAACTTCAATGTCCGCTATGAAAGGAGCCCCGCCGAGGACGGCGATCCCAAGGCCTATTCCATGGACCACACCGCCGCCCTGTTCATCATGGACCGCGAAGGCAATTTTCTGGCTCGCATGCCCCACGCCTCGGCCCCCGACCGGGTCGCCGAGAGGGTCCGTTCGTATCTGCAGCCACGCCGGGGGGAGAACTGAGCATGCGGCGCCGCGCCTTCATCCTGACCGCCCTGGCCATGGGCCTCGGCCGCCCCGCCTTCGCCAAGGGCGCGCGCGGCCTGGTCATTCACGACAGCCCGATCCCGGTTCCGGCCCTCGACATTCGCGATGCGGAGTCAAAGCCCGCCGGTTTGGACCTGCTGGCGGGAAAGCCTGTCCTGCTCAATCTGTGGGCCAGCTGGTGCATGCCCTGCATCGCCGAACTGCCGGCCCTGGACCGCCTCAAACCCGGCCTGGAGGCCAAGGGCGTGGCGCTGGTGGCGCTGTCCCTGGATCGCTCGGGCAAGATCGCCGTCGCCAATACCTTCGCTCGCCTCGGCATCAAGGCCCTGGACATCCGCACCGACGAGACTCGCAGCGCCGCCGAGAAGCTGCAGGCGCCGGCCCTGCCGGTGACCTTGCTGATCGACCGTCAGGGCCGCGAGATCGGCCGCTTTATCGGTGCCGCCGAATGGGACGGCGCCGAGGCGTCCAGGCTGCTGGACGCCCTGGCCTCCGGCGCCCGCCTCACCCCGGATATGGCGCCGCCACCAGTCAAGGTCGGGACGGCACCCTAGGCTTCCGACTCAGTGGCCGGGACCGCCGTGCATCATGCCGGCACCGGGCATCATCCCGGCCGCCGGCGCCATGGCCCCGGCGCCCTGTACCGGCAATTGCACGACGATGCTTCCGGCCTTTTCGAATTTCAGGGTCAGCGGCACCTTGGTGCCTTCCTTCACCGGCGCGTTGAGGCCGATGAACATGATGTGGTCGCCGCCCGGCTTCAACTCGGCGGAGCCATGTTCGGCCACGGCCAGGGCATCGACCTTGCGCATGCGGTAGACGTCGCCGTCCTTGACATGGGTATGCAATTCCACGGATTTGGAGATATCGGCCTCGGCCGAGATCAGCCGGTCGGCCCCGCCGTGATTGACGATGGTCATGAAAGCGGCGCCGGTGCCGCCGGCCACCGGGGCGGCGCGCATGAAGGCATTGGAAACCTCGATATCGGCGGCCCGGCTTTCGGTCGCGAACGAGGCAAGCCCCAACAGCAGGGCGGCGACAGTCAACTTTTTCATGAACAGAGACTCCAGGCAATGAGATAGGGCGCACGCCCCTGAATCAGGGATTGCGGACGCAAGGCTGGTCAGCGGGGGGAAACGGCAAAAGCGGCCTCAGGCCACCTGGTGGCGTCAGGCCAGCGGAGGGCCGCGCGCAAATTGGTGATGGGATGCCTGCCCGTCGATGTGGGTCGAGGCTCTCGCGGCGATGCGAAGCTCTGCCGTACCTGCGGTGGGTAGTGTGAAGGTCGGGGACGGCAATGCCCCTTTCGCCAGCGAGGCCACCTGACACACCAGGCAGCATCCGTGGCTGTCCGACTGCTCTTCGCCCCCGGCGGCGGACGGGTTGGCCGCGGAAGCGGACCCGGCCTGGGAGGGTGAATGGCAGATGGCGGTCTTGAGGCCCAGGGCTCCCGGCACGGACTCGCCGCGCAAGGCCAGGTCAAGACCGGGAAGCAGACCCTGGAACGCGAAGGCCAGCGCCACCATTGCCGACAGCAGCAACCGGGCCAAAGGCCGGGCGCCGCAAGCGGTCATGAACGGTGAAACGCGGATTCTGCGCAAGGAGGGCCTCCCTCGGGTTCCGTACAGGAACGCACGCATGGTGCCACCACACCTTGACCGTGATCAAGCCCCCTTCAACGGGAAAACGAAAGGGTCAGCGCCGGGCCAGGGCCATACGGCCGCTCTGGCTGCGGGCATAGGGTGCCAGTTTGGAATCCTCGGCGACGAGATGGACGCTGATCCACTTTTCCATCAGGCTGCGCACCGCCAGAACAAAATCCTCATGCTTACCGCTGCCCATCAACGGCGACAGCAGAACCCGCCTGAGCGAGGAAATCATTTCGCTGTGCAAGGCCCGGTGGCGGCCCAATTCGGGAAAACGGCACTGGGCCATGAATTCCTCTTCCCGGGCGAAATGGGCTGAGGTTTCATTCATCAACCGCACCGCCACCATCTTGGCGGTTTCCATGGTCCGGCTGGCCTCCAGTTCCCGCCAGATGGAGATCATGGCATCATGATCGGCATCGAGCTCTGGATGGCCGATCAAATAGCTGCTTCCTTTTGACGGCATGCCCCACTCCGTTCGCAGCCGAAACGACACTGGAATACTTACACTTGGAGCACGGACTTACAATCAGCGCATAGTGACGTTTTGTATTTCATCGATGACAGTTTTGTTAACTCTTCACATGCCAAATGTCATATGCAAAACATCCAGCACACCGAAAGCAATATACGATGAATGACTACACATTCTTTTCTGCAATACTACGTTTCGTTGCAGGCAAGACCGAGAATTCCGATCAGGCCACCGCCGATCCCCGCACGCGCGCCATGATGTCCACGCTGCGCGCCATCGCCGATGCGGCCGAAACCAGCGATGGATTCGAAGTGGCGGGAGATGCGCTGGAACTGACCGCCCGCGCCCTGGCGGGATTTGCCGGCTTCCTGCAAAAGAGCATCCTTCCCGAAGCGGTGGCCCACGGCAATCAAACGGGCGAGCGCCAGATTCGCTGGTCGGTGGATACAGCCATGGACGCGGTCAATACTTTGCTGGCCCGTGCGGCTCTTCAGGAGGGCCAACCGGTTCGCGTCACTCTGCCGCCGCCGCCCTGAAAACCACCCCTCTGTTCAAGAATCGCGGGGCGTGCTTCACTGAATGCCGCGCGCGCCTGGGAATCGCGCCAGTGGGGAGTGTTACCGATTATGTTGACCAGGGAAGTCGCCGCCGGCGACATCATCTTCCGTGAGGGAGAACCTGCCGAACTGGCCTATCTGATCGAGGCCGGGGCCGTGGACATCGTCCACGACCTGGGCGGGACCGCCAAGCGCGTGGCCCGGCTGGGACCGGGCGAGGTCTTCGGTGAAATGGGCATCATCGACGGCGGGGCGCGTTCCGCCGCCGCCATCGCCGCACTGGACAGCCGTCTGGTGGTGGTCCGGGCCGAGAAGATTCAGCAGGCCATCGCCCGGGCCGACCCCTTCTTCGCCGAACTGATGCGCAAGCTGGTCGGCCGCCTGCGCCAGACGCAGAGCGCCGAGCCCGGCGATGCCATGATCGCGCCGCTGAGCTCGGAATTCGGACCCGGCTATACCGAGATCCTGCGCGAACGCGATATCGCCGAGGGCATCATCAGAGGCGAGATCGAGCCGTTTCTTCAGCCGATCATCCACATGGAAAGCGGCGCGATCCGGGGCTATGAAACCTTGGCCCGCTGGCGGTCGCCCGCCTTCGGCCTGATGACGCCGTTTGACTTCCTGCCCCTGGCCCGGCGGACCGGCCTGATCCGCCGCATCGACCTGACCATGGCGGATCGGGCGCTGAACATCTGCGCCGGCCTCGGCAAGGCCGCCGATGCCCCCTTCGTGGCCATCAACGTCTCGGCATGGCATCTGCGCGACCGCACCCTGGTCGATAGCTTGAAACGGATGCTGGACCAGCACCAATTACCGCCATCGCGAATCTGCGTCGAAATCACCGAGACCATGCTGCTCGACGACACCTCGGAGGCCACTCAACTCCTGTCCGAACTGCGCCGATGCGGCATCCGCATCGCCCTGGATGATTTCGGCACCGGATTCTCGCCGCTGAGCTTTCTCTACCAATTGCCCATCGATATCCTCAAGATTGACGGCAGCATGATCGAAGGCATCGAACGATCGCCACGTCAACGCGGAGTATTGCGGGGCTTGCTCGACCTCTGCGGCCGCCTCGGCATCGAGACCATCGCCGAGGGTATTGAAAGCGTCGAGGCGGCCCGTATCCTGACCGAGCTTGGCTTCACCCTGGGGCAGGGCACCTGCTTCGCCGCCCCCGAATCGGCGGAAAAGACCCTTGAATCCCGAGGAGGTATCCCATGAGCACCGAAGCCACCGGCTCCGACAGCCCCCACCTCCAGGCCGAGAAAATGTTCGCCGGCCTGTCGGCCTATCAACACGCCCTGACCGCGCATGTGGACTGGCTGCAATCCTGGTACGGCGCCATTCTTAATTGGGGTGACGAATCGCGCCCCCCGCCCAAGCCGGGGGGCTGCGCTTTCACATCCTGGTTCGACGGCGCCGTCGACACCACCCTGGCCGGCTATCCGGCCTTCGCCGAATTGGGCCAGTTGCACCGCGACATTCACTTCAAGGCCGACCAGATCATCGATCGGGCGGTGGGCGGGCACACGGTCACCACCTCCGACTACGAGGCCATGATGGCCCTGGTCCTGGCCTTCAGCACCACCGCCCAGGGGCTGGAGCGCGATGTCTGGCGCACCCTGGCCACGGTGGATGCCCTGACCGGCCTGGGCAATCGCCAGACCATGATGAGCCATCTGGTGGGCGAGCGCGATCGCGCCATCCGCCAGGCCCAGCCCTGCTGCGTCGGCCTGGCCGACATCGACCACTTCAAGAAGATCAACGACACTTTCGGTCACGCCACCGGCGACCGGGTGTTGCGGGCGGTGTCCGAGTGCCTGCGTGGCGCGGTGCGGCCCTACGACATCCTTTACCGCTACGGCGGCGAGGAATTCCTGGTCTGCCTGCCCTCGGCGTCCCAAGAGGCGGGGATGCAGGTGCTCGAGCGCATGCGCGCCGCCATCGCCGCTCTCGACCTCAAGACCGAGAGCGGCCGGGCCATCCCCGTCACCGCCAGCTTCGGCCTCAGCGAACTCACCGCCGATCTGTCGGTGGAGGAATCCCTCGACCGTGCCGACAACGCCCTGTACGACGGCAAGCGCGCCGGTCGCAATCGGGTCGTCGCCTATAACGATTCCATGGACAATTTCTGAAAGGACCGAGAATGAACCGTCGAGACCTGCTGACCGCCGCCGGCACCGCCGCCGCCGCCGCCTTCGTCGCTCCCGCCATGGCCGCCGAACATGATCACCACCATCACGGCGCCAGCGCCCCCAACGCCAAGATCGCCGCCACCGCGCTCGATTGCGTGAAAACGGGAGATGCCTGCCTGTCTCACTGTTTCGACACCTTCATCGCCGGCGATACCAGCCTGGCCGTCTGCGCCAAGAAGGTCGATGAGCTGATCGCGGCCTGCACCGCCCTGGCCAAGCTGGCCAGCAACAACTCCCCCAATCTGGTCGCCTATGCCAAGGCCGCCGTCGCCATCTGCAAGGATTGCGAAAAGGAATGCCGTAAGCACGCCGACAAGCATGACACGTGCAAGGCCTGCGCCGATTCCTGCGCCGCCTGCGCCGAGGAATGCGGCAAGCTGAGCTGAGGGGCATCTCCCGCAACCAATCCCATTAGACTACGACCTTCGTCTTGGCGTAGATTGTTGGTGGATACGAGACAGCCGGCAATGGTGGGAGAACGGCGATGTCGGGTTTGAAGAAAGTCGATATCGCCGCCGGCGTGGTCTGGGTCGAGGTTCCCGAGCTGGACATCCGCATCCTGTGCGGCTGTCCAGCCGATTCGGTCAAGCACATGATGCTGAGGGGCCTGATCCTCCCCACCCAGGTGGCGGGGGTGAAGACCGAGACCGGACCCAACGCCATCCTGCTCTCCGATGTGATGATTCAGAACGGTGCCTTTTGTAATCTGGCCGAATTCCCGGTCCTGCAGATGTTCTACCGCCAGGGAATGCTGCTGCCCGGCCATCCCAACAACACCGGCCGCCGGCCCCGGCTGATCGGCCGGCACGAGCAGTTGCAGGCCCAGCTCCAGTACATCTATCGGGGCAATTACGGCCTGATCTCCGCCGAAGAGCTGATGGAAGCCGGCCTGGATCCGGCCACGTCGCACGAGATGATGCGGCTGAAGCTGCGTTTCGCCTTCGGCCGCATCTCGCATCCGCGCGAGTTGCTCGACACCCTGACCCTGGCCGACGCGCCGGTGGAGCTTGGCGGCGGGCTGATGCTGCGACGGCTGGGGCTCAACCATTTCGAATTCAGCCATGAGGGCGAGAGCGTCGACGTCGACCTCAACCTGCCGCCATTCGAAATCCACGAATGCCCCTACACCCTGGGTTTCCATCAAATCCCGCGCGAGTATTTCGCCGTCATCCATTCCGGCGATGGCGACGGCTGGGACATCCGCCGCCCCAGCATGGGAGCCATTCTGGTCTACCAGGGCCGCATTTTCCTGATCGACGCCGGTCCCAATCTGATCTACGCCCTGAACGCGCTGGGCATCGGCATCAACGAGATCGAGGGTCTTTTCCATACCCATTCCCACGACGACCATTTCGCCGGCCTGACCACGCTGATCCGCGCCGACCGCCGGATCAAGTACTTCGCCACCCCCATGGTGCGCGCCGCCGTCACCAAGAAGCTGGCGGCGCTGCTGTCCATCGAGGAAGAGGATTTCTCGGACTATTTCGAGGTCCGCGACCTGAGCATGGGCGAGTGGAACGATGTGGACGGGCTTGAGGTCCGGCCGATCTTCTCGCCCCATCCGGTGGAGACCACCCCCTTTTATTTCAGAGTCCTGGCCGAGGGCGGCTATCGCACCTACGCCCATATGGCCGATGTGGTCGGGCTGGACATTCTCAAGGGCATGGTGACCGAGGAACCCGGCAAACCGGGTCTCTCCCAGGCCTGGATGGACAAGATCACCGCCGATTACGTCGAACCCGCCGACGTCAAGAAAGTCGATATCGGCGGCGGCCTGATCCATGGCGCCGCCCAGGACTTCTCGGTGGACACATCGCGCAAGATCATCTTGTCGCACACCGCCCTCAAGCTCACCGACGAGCAAAGACGCATCGGGTCGGGGGCTTCGTTCGGGACCGTCGACGTGCTGGTCCGCAGCTACCGCGATTTCGCCCGACGCTCCGCCTATGAGCATCTGGCCGGCTATTTTCCCACGGTGAGCGACGCCCATCTCCAGGTGCTGCTCAACTGCCCGCTGGAAACCTTCAATCCCGAAACCATCCTGATCCGTGAAGGCAGCCAGAGCGAGGCCATCTACCTGCTGTTGACCGGACAGGTGGAGATGCTGTCCAGCGATTCACGAATCCGCTCGCAACTCTCCGCCGGGGCTCTGCTGGGTGAACTGGCCGGGTTGCACGGATTGCCGTCCATGGAGACCTACCGGGCCACCTCCTATGTCCAGGCGCTACGCCTGTCGCCCGATTTCTATCTGGAATTCGTCAAGCGCCATGATCTGTTCGCCGACATCTCCCGCCTCATGGAGATCCGCGAATTCCTCAGCCGGACCTGGCTGTTCGGCGAGGTCGTCTCCACCGGCACGCTGAACCGGATCGCCAACGACATGCGCCCCCACAATGTGGCGTTGGGCGATGATCTGGACGTCGATGACCACTGCATCGCCCTGATCCGCTCCGGCAAGGGCCTGCGCATGGTGGGCGCTCAGGAGCTGGAGCATCTGGGCCCAGGCGATTTCTTCGGCGAGGAAACCGCCGCTTTCGGCACCCCCAGGCTGTCGCGGGTCATCGCCACCGCTCCCATGGAATTGTCCGTGCTGCCGGCGGCGACGCTGCAAGACATTCCCGGCGTGCGCTGGAAGCTGTTCGAAACCTTCCACCGCCGTACCCGCGCCTGCGCCGAGGCCCAGGTCGTGACCAGCGGCGATCTGATCTGGCGCGAGGAATATTCGGTCAACATCCTGCGCATCGACAATCACCACCGCCGCCTGTTCGAGATGTCCAACCGCCTGATCGACGCCGTGCGCCACGGCAAGGACAAGTCCGAGACGGGGATTGCCTTGGATTTCCTCATTGGCTACGCCATGTATCATTTTACCGAGGAGGAAACGCTGCTGGAGCGCTACGGCTATCCCGAGGGCAACAGCCATGCCGCCAAGCACAAGCGCCTGATGTCGCAAGTCAGCGAATTGGAGGAGCGACTGAGCGCCGCCACCATCGGCGCCGATGAGGTGTTGTCCTTCCTGCAGGGTTGGATCACCAACCATATCCTGGTGGAAGACCGGCGCTATGCCCCCTTCATCAATGCCAAGGGCGTGTATTAAATCGCTTCGAAACGATGACATAATACGTGGAATCGTCATTGGGGGAGGCTCTGACAGCATGGAGAATGGCCGAGATCAGGCATCCGCAGGTCACCATTTCGACCTGACCATGATCCGCGGCATCCTGGACCATCTGGACCAGGGCATTTCCGTGTTCGACGCCCGGTTGCGTCTGGTGCTGTGGAACGACCGCTTCGTCACCCTGCACGACTTTCCCGCCGATTTCGTCCGGGCCGGCATGGATTTCGAGGATATCATCCGCTTCAATGCCAAGCGCGGCGAGTACGGCGCCTGTGACGTGGAGGAATACGTCCGGGAGCGAACCGGTTCCGCCAGGCAATTCGTCTCCCACCGCTTCGACCGTGTCCGGCCCAACGGCACCATCTTGGAAATCATCGGCAATCCCCTGCCCGGCGGCGGCTTCGTCACCACCTACAGCGATGTCACCGTCGCCCGGCAGGTGGCCGGCAATCTGCGGGAATCCAACGAGCGTCTGGATCAGATGGTGGAGCGGCGCACCCGCGCCCTGCAGGAAAGCGAGGAGCGCCATCGCGCCTATGCGGAATTCCTGGAAGCCACGGTCCAGCACATGCCCCAGGGCGTCAGCCTGTTCGATGCCGACCTCAGGCTGGTGGTGGCCAATTCCGGCTTCTTCGAACTGACCCAGGTGCCGCCCGGCTTCAACGTGCCTGGGACGCCGTTCCGCGACTTCATGCTGTACAACGCCCAGCGCGGCGAGTACGGCCCCGGAAATCCAGCCGATCTTGCCGATCAAAGGGTGGAGATGGCCCGCCAGATGCAGCCTCACGCCTTCGACCGCACCCGCCCGGACGGCACGGTGATCGAGGTTCGCGGCAATCCCATCCCCGGACGCGGCTTCATCAGCACCTTCACCGACATCACCGCGCGGACCCGTGCCGAGGAATCCCTGCGTGAGGCGGCCACCATGGCGCGGGCCATGCTGGATGCTCCCGGCATGATCGTATTGCTGCTGACCCTGGACGGCACCGTCGTCGATCTCAACCAGGAAGCCGCCCACGGCATTGGCCGCGCCAAGGACGACATGATCGGAGCCAACATCTTCGCCACCATGCCGCCCAACGTGGCCGAACGCCGCTTCGCCCACGCCCAGCAGGCCATCTTCGAGGGCCGCGCCGTCTATTTCGAGGACGAGCGTGACGGACGCTGGTACGAGACCACCATGACGCCTTATCCCCATGACCAGGGCGGCACCCCCCGAGTGATGGTCATCGCCCACGACGTCACCCACCGCCACCTGTCGGAGCAGCGCCTGCGCGAGGCCACCGCCCTGGCCCAGGCCGCCAACCGCACCAAGACCGACTTCCTGGCCGCCATGAGCCATGAATTGCGCACGCCGCTCAACGCCATCCTGGGCTTTTCGGAAATCATCGCCCGCGAGATGTTCGGACCGGTGGCAGAGCGTTACCGCGTCTATGGCCAGGACATCAATTCCGCCGGCCAGCATCTGCTGGCCATGATCAACGATATCCTGGACATCTCGCGGATCGAAATCGGCGCCTTTACCCTGTGCATCGAACCGGTGGAACCTCGGGAATTGGCGGATTCCTGCATCCGCCTGGTCTCTACCCGCGCCGAAGCCGGACAAATCCGCCTGATCGAGGATGTGGCTCCCCGCCTGCCCCGCCTGATGATCGACGGCCGCCGGACCAAGCAGATCTTCATCAACCTCTTGGGCAACGCGGTCAAATTCACCCCCGCGGGCGGCAGCGTCACCCTCAGGGCCGAACTGCCCGCCGACGGCGGCATGACCTTCCACGTCATCGATTCCGGCATCGGCATGAGCGAGGCCGACATCGCCGTGGCGCTGTCACCCTTCGGGCAGGTGGAGACCGGGCTGGATCGGCGCTTCGAGGGCGCCGGCCTGGGCCTGCCCCTGGCCAAGTCCCTGGCGGAACTGCATGGGGGCATTCTGGAAATCCGTTCCAGCCCCGGCCATGGCACCACCGTCAGCGTGCATTTCCCGGCTTCCTGCCTCGAAAAGCCGGCCTAGGCGCCGGTCCGGCCGGCCGTCCGCCCCGCGGCACCAGTTGGTGCTTGCCCGGCCCGATGAGGTCGGCGCGGCCCATCTTGGCCAGAGCCTCGCGCAGGATCGGCCAGTTCTCGGGATCGTGAAAGCGCAGGAAGGCCTTGTGCAGGCGGCGCTGGCGCATTCCCTTGGCCGTGAACACCTCGTTCGAATCACGGCGCACCGGCCGGATGGGATCGCGGCCGCTGTGATACATGGCGGTGGCCAGGGACATGGGCGTCGGCAGGAAGGTCTGGACCTGATCCAGCTTGAAGCCGTTGTTCTTCAGCCACAAAGCCAGATTGAGCATGTCCTCGTCGCTGGTGCCGGGATGGGCGGCGATGAAATAGGGGATCAGGTAGAGCTGCTTGCCGGCCTTCCTCGCCGCTGCCTCGAACATGTCGCGGAAGCGTTCGTAGGAACCGATGCCCGGTTTCATCATCTTGGCCAGCGGCCCGTCCTCGGTATGCTCGGGGGCGATCTTGAGATAGCCGCCCACATGGTGGCGGACCAGTTCCTCCACATAGGCCGGGCTTTTCACCGCCAGATCATAGCGCACCCCCGAGTCGATATTGACCCGCTTGACGCCCTTGACGGCGCGCGCCGCCCGGTACAACCCGATCAGCGGCTGGTGGTCGGTGCCCAGGGTCTTGCAGATATCGGGAAACACGCAAGACAGCCGCCGGCAGACCCTCTGGACCTCGGGCTCGCGGCAGCCCAGCCGCCACATATTGGCCGTCGGCCCGCCCAGATCCGAGATGGTGCCGGTGAAGCCCTTGGTATGATCGCGGATGGCCTCGATTTCACGGACCACCGAATCCTGGGAGCGGCTCTGGATGATGCGGCCCTCGTGCTCGGTGATGGAGCAAAAGGAACAGCCGCCGAAACAGCCGCGCACGATGTTGATGGAAAAGCGGATCATCTCCCAGGCCGGGATCCTGGCATCGCCATAGGAGGGATGCGGCCCCCGCCCATAGGCCAGGTCGTAAACCCCGTCCAGTTCCGGCGTCGACAGCGGCCAGGGCGGCGCCGTGACCCATAATTCCTTGTCGCCGTGACGCTGGACCAGCGGCCGGGCGTTGAGGGGATTGCTCTCCTGGTGCAGCACCCGGGACGCCTGGGCATAGAGCACCGGATCGGCCTGCACCTGCTCGAAGGCCGGCAGGCGCACCACCACCTTGTCGCCTTTGATCGCGGCGGGGGCGGTGTCGATATCGCTGGCATCGATCACGCTCCAGCCCTCGGGCACGCCGTCGCGGACGAAGGCGGTGCCGCGGATGTCATGCATGAGCTTGGGCGCCTCGCCCCCGGCGGCGCGCCGGGCGATCTCGACGATGGCGCGCTCGGCATTGCCGAACACCAGCAGATCGGCCTTGGCATCCATCAGCACCGAACGGCGCAGCTTTTCCGACCAGATGTCGAAATGGGCGATGCGCCGCAAACTGGCCTCGATGCCGCCGAGGATGACCGGAACGTCCTTGAAGGCTTCGCGGCAGCGCTGGGCATAGACGATGACGGCGCGATCTGGGCGCTTGCCGCCCTCGCCGCCCGGCGTATAGGAATCATCGCTGCGGATGCGCCGATCCGAGGTATAGCGGTTGACCATGGAATCCATGTTGCCCGCCGTCACCCCGAAGAACAGCCGGGGTCGCCCCAGGGCGGTGAAGGCCTGGGGGCCGCTCCAATCGGGCTGGGCGATGATGCCGACCCTGAATCCCTGGGATTCCTGCAGGCGCCCGACGATGGCCATGCCGAAGCTGGGATGGTCCACATACGCGTCGCCGGTGACCAGGACGATGTCGCAATGGTCCCAGCCCAACACATCCATCTCGGCCCGAGACATGGGAAGGAACGGCGCCGCCGCATGGGCGGGAAAGGTCAGAGGCAGGGGCTGGTCCATGAAACGATCCGTTCAAATGCCGTCGCCGTCGGCGAACCCCTTCTCTTCCTCCCCTTTGCCGTTGAGATGCAACACCCATTTCGCCAATTGCCGCCGCCCCGCCCAACTGGAGGCGGTCACGAACACCACGATGGTCAGCAGCAGGATGGCCAGTTCGCGCCACCATTCCGCCAGGGCCAGATCCTCGGCCACCCCCACCGACACCAGTAGCGGATAGCGCTCGATCCCCCTCAAAGCGGCGATCTCGGGGGAATTGTCGGTGGGATCGGGCAAGCGGCCGACCAGTTCATGCCGCACCTCCTGCCAGGTCTTGAACAGCCGGGTCCTGGAAAAGGCCCTGCCGATGACGGTGAAGTCGCGAGGATGATTGACCAGCAGCCGGGCGGAGCCGTCGAAAATCCGCACCGCCGCACCGGTGACGATGTTCATTTCGCCGATGATGGCGAAGATGCTTTCCGTATCCAGTTGCACCATCACCATGCCGATGAAGTCACCCTCGGCATTGCGCAACGCCTGGGTCATGTGCAGGCGCCAGCGCGAGCCCTTGGGATCGGCCAGGACCAGCGCGGCATCACCGACGAAGACGGCCAGATCGTCGCCCGCGTCGCGATGCTGGGCGATGCCGGGAATATTGCGCGGATCGGGCTCCGGCCTGACGCCGGGAACCGAGGCGGCGGCCAGACGGCCGACATTGTCGAACACCATCACCGCCGCCACCTGGGGCAGGCGCTGACGGGTCAGCTTGAAGACCTCCTGCATCTGCTTGGGCGAGCCCCGCCCGGTCACCAGCCGCGACGCAGCCGGGACGAGATGGTCGGTCAGATGGATTTCCACCGGCTGCAAGGTGCTGGTCAGGGTACGGGAGACCTCGCGGGCCAGAGTCTGTACCTGGACCTGGGTTTCCTCATAGGCCCGGTCGTGGTCGATCCACAGGCTGACGAAATCCCAGGCGTTGAAGAGCACCGCCACCAGCGCCGGCGGTGCAAGCAGTAGCGGCAGCCAACGTCGGCCCGCCCTCCTCACTGCACTGGTCACCGCCTTTACCACTTGCCGCGCTCCATTGATGTTGCACTGCAGCAAAAACAGTAGCGCGATTTCCGCCTGAATCCAATGGTGCTTGCTATGCACCGGCGGTAGAGGCACATTCCGGCCTTCGAATCACTCACCCAACGGATGCTGGCGACAATGTTGCGGAACCTGGCGGTAAGCGTAGTGGATTGGTGCTGGCACCGCGCCGCGACGGTGGTTGCCGTCGCCGCGCTGCTGACGGTTCTGTTGGGCCTGTATGCCGCCAAGACGCTGACCCTGGACACCGACGAGAGCAAGATGATCTCGTCCGATCTGCCCTTCCGTCAGGTCGAGCGCGCCATCGATGCCGCCTTCCCCCATTCCACCGACCGCCTGACCGTCATCCTGGACGGTCCCAGCGTGGAAATGGCCGAGGATGCCATCGAGCGGCTGGGCCAGGCCTTGCCGGCCCGGCACAAGGGCCTGGTCAATGCGGCGTCGCGCCCGGCCGAGGAAATGTTCTTCCGCCGCAATGGGCTGCTGTTCCTGTCGCTCTCCGAGGTCACCGCCCTCACCGAGCGCCTGGTGCAGTCCCAGCCTTTCCTGGGGGGGATCGCCCGCGACCCCTCGCTGCGCGGCCTGCTGGGCTCTGTCGATCTGATCTTGCAAGGCGTCGCCCATGGTCAGGCCCAGCCCGCCGACATCGAGCCGCTGCTGGCCCAATTGGAGGCCCCCGCCGCCGCCGCCGCCGCCGGAAAGAGCGTGGCGCCGGTGGATTGGCAGGGTCTGATGTCGGGAGGCGGCGCCAAGGATACGCCCCGGCGCTTCCTGATGGTCCAGGCGGCCCTGAATTACGGCGAGCTGGAGCCTGGCTCCGACGCCATCGACGCCATCCGCGCCACCGCCCGCGATCTGGGCCTGACCGCCGCCAACGGCTATCATCTGCGCATCACCGGACAGGTGGCCCTGTCCGACGCCAATTTCGCCACCGTGGCCGAAGGGGTGGAGATTTCGGCGCCGCTCTCCCTGCTGGCCGTACTGGGGCTGCTGTTCTGGGGCGTGCGCTCGGCCCGCGTGGTCGGCGCCATCATGATCTCCCTGGTGGTGGGGCTGGTGGCCACCGCCGCCTTCGCCGCCGCCACCGTCGGCAGCCTCAACCCCATCTCGGTGGCCTTCGCGGTGATGTTCGTGGGCATCGCCGTGGATTTCGCCATCCAGTTCGTCACCGCCTATCGCAACGAGCGCTACCTGAAGGGCGAGGCCGCCGCCGCCATCCTGGCCTCGGCCGGAACCATGGCGGCGCCCCTGTCCCTGGCGGCCATCGCCACCGCCGTGGGCTTCCTGTCCTTCCTGCCCACCGCCTATACCGGCGTGTCGCAATTGGGCCTGATCGCCGGCGGCGGCATGATCATCGCCCTGGTGGTGGACTTCACCGTCCTGCCCGCTTTGCTGGCCCTGCTCAAGCCCCATCCCGAGAAGGAACCGGTGGGCCTGCGTCTTCAGGCCGCCGATTCGTGGCTACGCCGCCGCTCCCGCCCCATCGTCTGGGTCGGCGGCGCCATCGCCCTGCTCGGCGCCGCCCTGCTGCCGATCATGAAGCTGGATTTCGATCCCCTGCACCTGCAAGACCCCAAGGCCGAGGCGGTCTCCACCTTCCTCGATCTGGCCCGCGACCCCGATAACGGCGTCTATGCCGTGGAGGCCCTGGCCCCCTCGGTGGCCGAGGCGGCCAGGCTGGCGGCGCGGTTCGAGGCGTTGCCCCAGGTCCATCGGGTCATGACCATCGAGACGTTCATCCCCGATGGCCAGGACGACAAGCTGCCGCTCATCACCGACGCCGCCATGGTCCTGGGGCCGACCCTGTCGCCGGCCAGGGTCATGGCCAAGCCCTCGCCCGAGGACTTGCTGGCCGCCATTTCCAAGGTCGCCGGGCAGCTCGAGACCATCGCGCCCGACCACAAGCCCTCCCAATCCCTGGCCCGCCATCTGCGCCGCATCGCCGAGCAGGGAGCCAAGGCCGCCATGGCCCTGGACCACAGCGTCGCCGACGGGCTGCCGGGATTGCTGTCGAGCCTGCGCCGCTCCCTCGATGTCGAGCCGGTCACCCTGGATTCCATTCCCGCCGAGCTAAAGCACGAATGGGTGGCCGCCGATGGTCGCGCCCGCATCCAGGTTCTGCCCAAGGACAGCATGCAGGACCAGGAGGCCCGCAACCGCTTCAATGCCGCCGTCACCGCCATCACCCCCGCCATGTCCGGCGCTCCCATCTCCATGGAGCAATCGGGCCGGGTGGTCATCGGCGCCTTCGCCATCGC
>JACQAD010000269.1 GCA_016195125.1 Magnetospirillum sp. | reverse complement strand
CCAGCCTGGCACTGTGGCAGAGAATGCGCCCGCCAACCTGGGCGCCGAACAGCCGGACCTCGCCCAGCGCCTTGAAGCCGCGCTGCATGAACAACTCGCCCTCGATCCTGATACCATTGGCGGCGATGGCCAGATACGGAGGGTGTGGTCCCGCCGCCGCATCGACCTCGGTTCCGACCAGACTGAACAGCCCGCCAATGCGCATGGCGTGCATCCGCATCTCGCCCTTGAAGCGACATTCCTCCATGAAGGCGCTGCCGCGAATGTCGGCGCGGATCAGAGTTATGGCGACGTTGGGGCGTTCATCCACATAGGAGCGAGGCTTCTCGTCGGGATAGGGATCGGGCTCCTGATTCGGATGCCCCTGATGGGCGCCATTCGAATTGACCTCGACCGTCATCCGCCGCATGTGGAAGTTGCCGTGGACGACGGCGCCACGAAAGCCCATCTGACCATAGATGCCGCAGCTGGGGCATTGCACATCGGCCAACAGATGAACATGACCATGGACGATGGCACGGGCGGCCCACAGCACTTTTTTCGCGGGATCGCTGGCGGTGCGAGCCTCGTTCAGCATGAACAGGCCGTTCTCGCATTCCAGATTATCGCCGATATGGGCTCCGGCCATACGGACCGAACCGATATAACACTGGCGCTCAAGATTGCGGCTGGGGGACTCGGGGCGGTCATTTGCCGGCAGCCCCAGCCGCACCATGCCGGTGATCTTGGCCTGGGACAGATCCAAAACGTCATGGTCAGGATTAGAAAATCTCGCCCAATGGGCATGAAGATGCCCGCCGATACGGCTACGAGTTAATTCCACCCGCCCACCCTCGGAGAAAAAGCCATGGCAAAGCAGGACACTGCGGGCAATGGTCGCGCCACGGACGCTGAGCACCCGGGCGATCTTACGATTCTTTACCCTGGACTCGAATTTCGCCGCGCTGCAATCCAGGCGTCCACCGATCTCGGCGGCGTCGAGGCTGACCTCGCCGATGGAGTGAAAGCCCTTGTCCAGATAAACGCTGCGCCCCACCCGGATGCAATCGGCCCAGAGGGTTCCGGCTTCCTTATCCTCTTCCGCGCTCGGCGTCGCCGATCTCATGAACGCCCCGGAGCAAACCAGCTGCCCGGCGATCTCGCTGGAACTGATGCCGACCCGGCCATTGGCGAAAAAGGAGATGGAGTCCTTGCCCTTGGCTGGAATCGTCATTCGCAACAGCACATGGCCACCGATCTTCATGCCTTCGGCATCCAGCGCCACCCCCGCGACCTTGCCGGTATCGCCCGGCAAGCGGGAGGCCACCTCCCCGGCGGGCATGTCGCCCCACGAGAGACTCGCTCCGGCAAAGTGGAAATTTCCGCCAATCTCGGCGTAGCGGAAGCGCACCGCGCCGCTGGCGATGAAGCGATTTCCGCTGGCCTTATTGAGACGGCAATAGACCGTCCCCCCCACGCGGCAGCCGGTGGCCCGAAGGGCAAATTCATGGGGATTGTTCAGAATGCAGCCTGACAGATTGAGGACACCGCCGATGTCGGCCCCCAACAGAATCAATCCGCCGTGAATTTGGCAGTCCAAGGCCTCGAACGACCCCTCCACCTTCAGGCGATCACCATCCAACCCATTATGAACGGTACTATTTTCCAGACGGATCGAGCGCAACACGGCACGCGCCATCCGGATACCCTTGTCAAAGGTGCAATTCTTGAAGACCAGGGGCCATGCGGGCGCCGCGCCGGAAATATCCAGGGGAACATCGAATGTCAGCCCGTCGAAACACAGGCCCTGGCCACCAACCACCTTGGGATTGGAGCACAGCAAGGCCACGAAGACCGGCGATACAATTCCTGGGCCGATCGTCCCGATTCGCCCCATTCCCTTGGCAAGCTGGGCGACAATTGCCAGCTCGTCCGGCGATGGCGTAATCCCTGCGGCGGTTACGAGATTATTCAGATAGACCAGACGATCCTTTGGATCAGTTTCCCACGACATAGTCACCCCCGCCAGACTTATGCGGTGATGGTACCATTGTAAGGGGAATTATCTATCTCTTTGATTGGTGGGCGGTGACGGGTTCGAACCGCCGACCCTCTCGGTGTAAACGAGATGCTCTTCCAGCTGAGCTAACCGCCCCCAGGGTAACCTTGCTTGCCGGTTCTATGCCGACGGAACGCATTGGGCAAGCCCTCAAAACAATACCGGCCGCGATGACGCGGCCGGTACGCAACTCAGACCAGAACGCGATCCTTACTGGACGCCGTCCTTGAGGCCCTTGCCAGCCTTGAACTTGGGCTGCTTCGAGGCCGGAATCTTGATCTTCTCGCCGGTGCGGGGATTGCGTCCCTCGCTGGCCGCGCGAGCCGACACGGCAAAGGTGCCGAAACCGACGAGACGGACTTCATCGCCGCCCTTCAAAGCATCGGTGATCGCCTGGAATACGCCATCGACGGCCTTGGCCGCATCGGCTTTGGACAGACCGGCGGCAGCAGCCACGGCCGTCACGAGATCGTTCTTGTTCACCTGTGGACCCCCTTCGTTATACCGACAAAGATAGTCGGCCTTACCGCCTATCAAATTGGATTGGGGCAGTCTAAATCAGGCGCTCGGATAGCGTCAATGCGCAATCACCGGGAAATGGCGGAATTGCTGGCCTCTAAGCCTTCACCCAGGGGCCGGCGCCTATGCAAAAGCGGCGATTCTTGTTGAGAATCGCCGCCTAAGCCTCAGGAATTACCCGCAGAAGGGGTCAGTGGGTGACCACGCCGGTGATAGCGGCATCGCCTTCCTTGGTCACCTTGGCCGGGCCGTCCTCACTGGGCTCTTCCCATTCGATGGCCACCGGCTTGCGGATCAGCGCCAGGGACAGCACCTCGTCGGCGGTCGCGACGGGGATGATATCCAGGCCCTTTTTGACATTGTCGGGGATCTCGGCCAGATCCTTTTCGTTCTCCTTGGGGATCAGCACCGTCTTGATGCCGCCGCGCAGCGCCGCCAGCAGCTTCTCCTTCAGGCCGCCGATGGGCAGTACCCGACCGCGCAGGGTGATCTCGCCGGTCATGGCGACATCCTTGCGCACCGGAATGCCGGTGAAGACCGAGACGATGGCCGTGCACATGGCCACGCCGGCCGAGGGGCCGTCCTTGGGAGTCGCGCCTTCGGGAACATGGACGTGGATGTCGCGCTTTTCGAACACGGTGGGCTTGATCCCCAAGCTGACCGAGCGCGAGCGCACATAGGAGCGTGCCGCCTGAACGGATTCCTGCATGACGTCGCCCAGCTTGCCGGTATGGCTGAAAGTGCCCTTGCCCGGCATGCTGACCGCCTCGATGGTCAGCAACTCGCCGCCGACCTCGGTCCAGGCCAGGCCGGTGACGACGCCGATCAGATCGGTCTCCTCCACCTCGCCGAAGCGATAGCGGTGAATGCCGGCATACTTTTCCAGATTGCGCGGGGTGACGGCGACCTTGGTCTTGCGGGTGGAGACGATTTCCTTGACCGCCTTGCGGGCCAGATTGGCCAGCTCGCGTTCCATATTACGCACCCCCGCCTCGCGGGTGTAGTAGCGCACGATATGGCGCAGCGCCTCGTCGCTGATCGACCATTCGCCGGGCTTGAGACCGGCGGCCTTGATCACCTTGGACAGCAGGTGGCGCTTGGAGATTTCCACCTTTTCGTCCTCGGTATAGCCGGACAGGCGGATGATCTCCATGCGATCCAGCAGGGGCTGCGGCATGCGCATGGTATTGGCGGTGGTGACGAACATCACGTCGGAGAGGTCGTAATCCACCTCCAGATAATGATCGTTGAAGGTCGAGTTCTGCTCGGGATCGAGAACCTCCAGCAGGGCCGAGGCGGGATCGCCGCGCCAATCGGCGCCCAGCTTGTCGATCTCGTCGAGCAGGAACAGCGGATTGGAGGACTTGGCCTTCTTCATGCCCTGGACGATCTTGCCCGGCATGGAGCCGATATAGGTACGGCGGTGACCGCGCACCTCGGCCTCGTCACGGACGCCGCCCAGGCTCATACGCACGAAATTGCGCCCCGTCGCCTTGGCGATGGACTTGCCCAGGGAGGTCTTGCCGACGCCGGGCGGACCCACCAGGCACAGAATGGGACCGCGCACCTTGTCGGTGCGGATCTGCACGGCAAGATATTCAAGGATGCGTTCCTTGACCTTCTCCAGGCCGTAATGGTCGGCGTTCAGAACCTTCTCGGCCGCCACCACGTCCTTCTTGACCTTGGTGCGCTTCTTCCACGGAATGGTCAGCAGCCAGTCCAGGTAGTTGCGCACCACCGTGGCCTCGGCGGACATGGGGCTCATGGATTTGAGCTTCTTCAGCTCGGCCATGGCCTTCTCGCGGGCCTCGACGGTCAGCTTGGTCTTGGCGATGCGCTCTTCCAGCTCGGCGGTTTCGTCCTTGCCGTCCTCGCCCTCGCCCAGTTCCTTCTGAATGGCCTTCAGCTGCTCGTTCAGATAGTACTCGCGCTGGGTCTTTTCCATCTGCCGCTTGACGCGGTTGCGGATCTTCTTCTCCACCTGAAGAACGCCGATCTCGCCTTCCATGTAGGAATAGACGCGCTCAAGGCGCTCGGAGACCACTTCCACCTCGAGAAGTTCCTGCTTCTCGGCGATTTTCAGGGCCAGGTGCGAGGCGACGGTATCGGCCAGCTTGGCCGAATCCTCGATCTGGTTGACGGAAACCAGCACCTCGGGCGGAATCTTCTTGTTGAGCTTGATGTACTGCTCGAACTGGCTCACCACCGAGCGGGACAGCGCCTCCAGTTCCTGGAGATCGCCTTCGCGTTCCTCGATCACCTCGGCGGTGGCCTGGAAGAAGCTGTCATTGTCGGTAAAGCCGGTGATCTTGGCACGCTTGCCGCCCTCGACCAGAACCTTGACGGTGCCGTCGGGCAGCTTGAGCAATTGCAGAACGGTGGAAACAGTGCCCACCGCGTAGATATCGTCAGTGGTGGGATCGTCCTGGGCGGCATTCTTCTGGGCCACCAGCAGGATCTGCTTATCCTCACGCATGACGTCTTCCAGGGCGCGCACCGATTTCTCACGGCCGACGAACAGCGGGACGATCATATGGGGAAAAACGACGATGTCCCGAAGGGGAAGGACGGGAAAGACATCGCTGCTGGGGGTATCGGACATGCTACCTCGTTTACGCCTGCGGTGCCTCCATCGAGCACACCGACTTGGAACTTATGACCTGTCTGACTGGAAGTTGGGGCGCAATTCCCCCTTCGTCAAGCCGAGCCCGACGATTCTAGTGTCTTGTTACCCGTGTTCGCAATGCAGATTTTGGCCTTGGGCCCAAGCGAACCACCAGGATTTGTGGTTTGGCGGCCCGAAAGTCCGGGCCGCCGCCACTCAAGCGCTGGTTCCGACGTCTTCGCGACGTTCAGAGTAGATGTAGAGGGGCTTGGCGCGGCCCTCCACCACTTCCTTGTTGATCACCACTTCATCCACGGCATCCAGGCCGGGCAGGTCGAACATGGTGTCGAGCAGGATGGTTTCCATGATGGAGCGCAATCCACGGGCGCCGGTCTTGCGGGCGATGGCCTTTTCGGCAATGGCGCGCAATGCGTCCTCGGAGAAGGCCAGACGCACGTCCTCCATCTCGAACAGGCGCTGGTATTGCTTGACCAGGGCGTTCTTGGGCTTGGACAGGATGTCGATGAGGGCGTCCACGTCCAGATCCTCGAGAGTCGCCAGGACCGGCAGACGGCCGACGAATTCGGGAATCAGGCCGAATTTAAGCAGATCCTCGGGCTCGACCTCGCGCAGGATTTCGCCGGTCCGGCGCTCGTCGGGACCGCGCACATCGGCGCCGAAACCGATGGAGGTGCCCCGGCCGCGCGAGCCGATGATCTTTTCCAGCCCGGCGAAGGCGCCGCCGCAGATGAACAGGATGTTGGTGGTGTCCACCGGCGTGAATTCCTGATGCGGGTGCTTGCGGCCGCCCTGCGGGGGCACATTGGCCACGGTGCCTTCGAGGATTTTCAGCAGCGCCTGCTGCACGCCCTCGCCGCT
>JACQAD010000268.1 GCA_016195125.1 Magnetospirillum sp. | reverse complement strand
GCGCACCGGCAAGCGCCTGCTGACCCTTGAGCGGGTCTCGGGCATTGCCGTGGACGAGCGCGACGCCCTGCTGGCCGCCGGCATCGATCCGGTCGAGGTGCTGGCCAAGGCCGCCGAGGCCATGTTCAAGCAGGTCTTCCGCGACGGCTTCTTCCACGCCGACATGCATCCGGGCAATCTCTTCATCGGCCCCGGCGGCACCCTGATCGCCATGGATTTCGGCATCATGGGCCGGGTGGACCAGCGCACGCGCCGCTTTCTGGGGGAAATGCTGCTGGGCTTCCTGACCGGAGATTACCGCAAGGTGGCCGAGGTCCATTTCGCCGCCGGCTACGTCCCCGCCGACCAGTCCATGGATGCCTTCACCCAGGCCTGCCGCTCCATCGCCGAGCCGATCCTGGGCCGCCCGGTCAACGAAATCTCCATCGCCAAGCTGCTGGGCCAATTGTTCCAGGTCACCGAGACCTTCCAGATGGAAACCCAGCCGCAATTGCTGATGCTGCAAAAGAGTATGCTGGTGGCCGAGGGCGTCGGCCGCATCCTCGATCCCCAGGTCAATATGTGGCAATTGGCCCAGCCGCTGATCGAAGGCTGGATGCGCGAGAATCTCGGCCCCGAGGCCAAGGTCCGCGAAGCCTTCACCGGCGTGGTCGGCTCGCTGGAGCGTCTGCCCCGTCTGCTGGCCGAGACCGAGAAGACCTATTCCATGCTGGTCAATCAGGGCCTCAAGCTGCACCCCGAAACGGTGAAGACCATCTTCGCCGACCAGGGACGGGCGCGGCGCCCCTCGTCGCTGATCGCCTGGGTGATCGCCGCGGCCCTGGCGGTGGCGCTTTATCTGAAGTGACCGTGCCGGATTATTCCGCCGCCCCGGCCTTGCTGGCCTTGGGCTGGTCGGGATCGCGCAGGACATAGCCGCGTCCCCACACCGTCTCGATGTAGGATTCGCCCCCCGTCGCGGTGGACAGCTTTTTCCTGAGCTTGCAGATGAAGACGTCGATGATCTTCAACTCGGGCTCGTCGATGCCGCCATAGAGGTGGTTGAGGAATTGCTCCTTGGTGAGCGTCTGGCCCTTGCGCAGACTCAGCAGTTCCAGGATGCCGTATTCCTTGGCGGTCAGGTGCAGCGGGTCACCGGTGACGGCGACGGTGCGGGCGTCGAGATTGACCGACAGCTTGCCGGTGTCGATCACCGATTGGGCATGGCCCTTGGAGCGCCGCACGATGGCCTGGATGCGGGCCACCAGCTCGCCCTTGTCGAAGGGCTTGGTCAGGTAATCGTCGGCGCCCGAGCCCAGGCCCTTGATCTTCTTGTCCGGTTCGGTCAGGCCCGACAGGATCAGCACCGGCGTCTCGATCCGGGCCGAGCGCAGGCGCCGCAGCACCTCGTAGCCGTCCATGTCCGGCAGCATCAGATCCAGAAGGATGATGTCGTAATCATAGAGCTTGCCGATTTCCAGGCCGTCTTCGCCCAAGGCAGTGGTATCGACCACCATGCCCTCGGCCTTGAGCATGGATTCGATCGCCCTGGACATCAACGGGTCATCTTCGACCACCAATACTCGCATCGTATAGGTTCCCCGGTCCCATCCGTCTCTACGATGTGTTAACCATACGGGTGTATTCTGACGAGTTCAAGGCGGCAGGCTGGACAGGGGAGGGCATCCAATTGAAATTCCTGGCTCGCAACCTGATCAACGATATCGAGCGAGTCTCCAATATCCAGGTTTACGGCCGGATTGCCGCCGTTCAGGGTATGCTGCTGGAGGCCGGCGGCGTCCAGCGCACCATTTCCGTGGGCGATCGCTGCAACGTGGTGGCCCGCGACGGCCGCAAGGTGGTGTGCGAGGTGGTGGGCTTCCGCCAGGGCCGCGCGCTGTTGATGCCGTTCTCCGCCATCGAGGGTATCGGCCTGGGCTGCCGCACCGAGGTTCAGGAATCCGAGCCGGTGGTCTATCCCGATCGCGGCTGGCTGGGCCGGGTGGTCAACGGCTTCGGCGAGCCGGTGGACGGGCTGGGTCCGCTACCCACCGGCGACACCGCCTTTCCCATCCGCAACCAGCCGCCCTCGGCCCATTCCCGCTCGCGCGTGTCGGGCAAGATCGATCTGGGCGTGCGGGCGGTGAACACTTTTCTGACCTGCTGCCGGGGCCAGCGCATGGGCATCTTCGCCGGGTCGGGCGTCGGCAAGTCGTCGCTGCTGTCCATGATGGCCCGCAACACCTCGGCCGACGTCTCGGTGATCGGGCTGATCGGCGAGCGCGGCCGCGAGGCCCGCGAATTCATCGAGGACGATCTGGGGCCGGAAGGCATGAAGCGCGCGGTGGTGGTGGTCTCCACCTCCGACGAAAGCCCGCTGATGCGCCGTCAGGCCGCCTATATGACGCTGACCGTGGCCGAGCATTTCCGCGACCAGGGCCTGGACGTGCTGTGCATGATGGATTCGGTCACCCGCTTCGCCATGGCCCAGCGCGAGATCTCGCTGTCGGCGGGCGAGCCGCCGGCCTCCAAGGGCTATACGCCCACCGTCTTCGCCGAGCTGCCGCGCCTGCTGGAGCGGGCCGGGCCGGGGGTGGGCAAGGGCTCGATCACCGGCCTGTTCACCGTGCTGGTGGATGCCGACGATCATAACGAGCCCATCGCCGACGCCGTGCGCGGCATTCTCGACGGCCATATCGTTCTGGACCGCGCCATCGCCGAGCGCGGACGCTATCCCGCCATCAATATCCTGCGCTCGGTCAGCCGGACCATGCCCGCCTGCAATAATCAGGAGGAGAACGATCTGGTGCGCCGGGCCCGGACCCTGCTGGCCACCTACGAGGACATGGCCGAGCTGATCCGCCTGGGGGCCTATCGCCGCGGTACCGATCCGGCGGTGGACGAGGCCATGCACTTCTACCCGGCCATCGAGGCCTTCCTGTCCCAGCTGAAAAGCGACGCCACCACCCTGGCCCAGTGCTATGCCCAATTGGCCGAGGTCTTGAACATGCCGTTCGAGGGCGACGGTATGGGCGGGCGGTAGGTTCTGAATGGCCAAAGATAAGGGTCTCAAGACCCTCATCCGCCTCTCCAAATGGAATGTGGACGAAAAGCAGCGGGTGCTGGTGGCCCTGCAGGGGCGCGAGGACGAGATCCTGTCGTGGATTCGCCAGTCCGAGGAGCAGCTCAAGGAAGAACAGCGCCTCGCCGCCGAGGATACCACCGGTATCGGCTTCGCCTATGGCGCCTTCGCCAATGCCTGGCTGGGCCGGCGCGAACAGATGTTCGGAATGCTGGAAATGGTCCGTGCCGAGATCGTCCGGGCCCGCGAGGAACTGGCCGAGGCCTATAACGAGCTCAAGACCTTCGAGATCACCCAGCGCGAACGCGACCGCCGCGCCCAGGAAGAACGTGACAAGAAGGAACAGGCCTTCCTCGACGAGGTCGGGCTGAATATCCATCGGCGCAAGGACAAGCAGGACGGCTGAACGCCCACCCCCCGCAATGTCGCGGGCGTTTTATGGGCCGGCGAGGGATGGTGCCGTTGCCGGTCCGCTCCCTCGCCGCCCGTGCCCGCTTCGCGCTCCGAATGGGGGGAGGGTAGCGCGAGCGAAGCCTTTGTTACCCACCAGTCTCCCTGAGATTGAGCGGCGGGGCTCCGGCCTCTTGCCCCGGCAGAGTGGGGGGAGCAGGGGTAAGTGACGGAGTGGGAACTAGAATAATTCAATAAAGGTGGATCGGCAAGATTTTTGACGGGACTTTGGTATGCCCTGGGGATAGGCACCTCGGATAGGCGTGGAATGCCCGACCTAAAGCAGCTTGACCACGAAGAACCCGGCGATCAGGGCGACGACGAACAAGGTGGTGACCAGCTTCAGGCGGGTTTCCACGAAGTCGCGGATGGGCGGGCCGAATTTCCACAGCAGCCCCGCCACCAGGACGAAGCGCATGCCGCGTGCCACCACCGAGGCGAAGGTGAATTTCAGCAGGTCGAAATCGAAGGCGCCGGCGGTGATGGTCACCAGCTTGTAGGGGATGGGAGTGGCGCCCTTGATGATGATGAACCACACCCCCCATTCGTCGATGATGGGCTTTAGGGCCTGGAACTTTTCCTGCAGGTGGAAGGCCCCCAGGATGGCCATGCCGATGCTGTCCATGAAGAAATGGCCGATGGCGTAGCCGAGGAAGCCGCCCACTACCGAGGCCGCCGTGCAGACCAGCGAGATGCGCAGCCACCTGGTCGGCGCCGCCATCACCATGGGGATCAGCATGACGTCGGGGGGAATGGGGAAGAACGAGCTTTCGATGAACGAAATGGCGGCCAGCCACCAGATGGCGTGGCGATGGGCGGCCTTGTCCATCATCCAGTCGTAAAGGCTTTTCAGCATCGCGCGCTCTCCCCAGGGTAGGCGAGGTGTAGCAGTCCTCATGGGGACGGGCAACCACCCCTTGTCTTTTCCGTGCTGCAACGGCACTTTGGGGGCCGGATTGGGGAGAGGTGAAATGCGCGCGGGCATCGCGGCGGGATTGGGCGTGATGACGGTGGCCGGTTCGACGGCCGCCCAGGAGGTGCTGCCCCTGGCGGCGCCCCGCTTCGACCCGTTGTCGGTGGGCATCGGCGCCTTGCTGGTCCTGGTTCCGGCGGTCGCCGCCCTGGCGGTCCTGCGCTGGCGCATGGCGTCCCTGGCGGGCGAGGCCCAGCGTTCCGCCTCGGATGCCGAGCGGCTGACCGAAAGCCTGCTGGCCGCTCCCGATGGTTTCTATGCATGGCTGGGCGAGCGCGAGATCTGCTCGCGCCGGCTGGCGGTGCTGCTGGGCCTGTTTTCCGGCACCGCCTCGGCCTTCATGGATGTGCTGGAATCCTTCGCCGCCGCCGATGCCGCCCAGCTTGACGACGCAATCCGCCAATTGCGCGAAGACGGCCAGGGCTTCGAACTGGAACTGCGCATCCGCGACGGAGGGCGCCGGGTCCGCGCCGTGGGCGTGCGTGCCGCCGCCGCCGATGGCGCGGCGTTGGGCGATCTGGTCTGGATGCACGACGTCACCGAGGGCGCCGCCTTCGAGGACGAATTGGCCGGGCGCATCGCCGGGTTGAAGGGCGAGCGCGAGCGCCTGGACGGATTGCTGGGCGTGCTGCCGGTTCCGGTCTGGGTCAGGGATGACGACCTCTCCCTGGTGCATGTCAACCGCGCCTATGCCCGTGCCGTGGACGTGGCCTCGCCCGCCGCGGCGGTGGCGGGCCAGATCGAGCTGGCCTCGGACGGATCGGTGCGCGAAGCCCGCGCCCTGGCGGCACGGGCGCGGGCGGCGGGCGAGAGCCGGGCCGAATCCTTCCATCTGGTTCTGGGCGGCCAGCGCCGCTTCACCGAGATCACCGAGGCGCCGTTCGAGACCGGCGACGGCGATCTGCTCACCGCCGGTTTTGCCCTCGACCTGACCCGGATCGAGGATCTGCAGACCGAGCTGGCGCGCCATGCCAGCGCCCATGCCCAGGTGCTGGAGCATCTGGCCACCGCCATCGCCATCTTCTCCACCGACACGCGCCTGACCTTCTTCAACACCGCCTTCACCCGGCTGTGGCGGCTGGAGGCCGATTGGCTGGCGGCCCAGCCCACCTACGGCGCCGTGTTGGATTCCCTGCGCGAGCGCCGGCTGTTGCCAGAGGTGGCCGATTACCGCGCCTATAAGGAAGACGAGCTCAAGCGCTTCATCTCCCTGATCGATGCCGCCGAGACCCTGCTGCATTTGCCCGACGGCCGCACGCTTCGCCGGATGATCGCCGCCCATCCCTATGGCGGCCTGATCTTCACCTATGAGGACGTCACCGATACCCTGGCCCTGGAGCGCTCCTTCAACACCGCCCTGGCAGTCCAGCGCGAGACCCTCGACCACCTGCACGAGGGGGTGGCGGTGTTTCGGGGCGACGGGCGCCTGCGCCTTTACAATCCGGCCTTCGCCCGTATCTGGAGCCTGCCGGAATCCCTGCTGGCGGCCGAGCCCCATCTGTCCGAGCTGATCGAGGCCCACCGGCCCTATTTCGAGGGCGGTCCCGAACGCGCCTCGGTCTGGCCGGAAGTGCGAGAGAAGCTGCTGGCCCTGTTCAATACCCACGCCCCCATGGAGGGCCGGCTGGAGCGCTTCGACGATTCCATCGTCGATTTCGCCTCGGTGCCGCTGCCCGACGGCGCTTTGCTGCTGACCTGGCTGGACGTCACCGATTCGGCCAGGGTCGAGCGGGCCCTGCGCGAGCGCAACGAGGCCCTGGCCGCCGCCGATCTGCTGAAAAGCGAATTCATCGCCAATGTCTCGGCCGAGGTCAGGAAGCCGCTGACCACGGTGATCGGCTTTTCCGAGATGCTGGAGGCCGAGTATTTCGGCAAGCTCAACAAGCGCCAGCACGAATACGCCCGCGGCATTACCGAGGCCGGGCAGGGTCTGCAGGCGCTGATCTCGGACATTCTCGATCTGGCCGCCATCGAGGCCGGGCAGATGACTCTGGAACTGGATACGGTGGACATCCATCCCATGCTGTCCGGCGTGCTCGGCTTGGTCCGTGAACGGGTGCGGGAAAAGAAGCTGCTGCTGGATTTCGACTGCCCGCTGGAGATCGGCTGGATCGTCGCCGACGAGCGCCGCTTGCGGCAGGTTCTGTTCAATCTGGTGGGCAACGCCCTGAAACGGGCGCCGGCCGGCGGCCGGGTCGCGGTACGGGCCGAACGGCGGAGCGCCGAGTTGGCCTTCACCATCAGTGACAGCGGTCTGGGACTGAGCGACGATCAGAAGGCGCGGCTGTTCGGGGGCTTCGCCCATGGCGGTAACCGCGAGGTGGTGCCGGTGGGCCAAGCCGACGACGATGCCGGAATCGGCCTGGCCCTGGTCCAAAGATTTGTCGACCTCCATGGCGGAAGGGTGGAATTGGCCTCGGCCGCCGGCGAGGGTACGGTGGTGACGGTGCGTCTGCCGGTGGGGGTGGGCGCGGCATGACTTCGAGGAGCGAACGGGCGATGAGTGCGACCATGGCTGTGGTGCGAGGGCTGGGTATTGTGGCGGTGGCGGCGTTCCTGGGGCTGGCGGCTGGGCCGAGGTGGTCACCGAGGAATTCATGATCGGGACCAAGTGGCCCGACATTAAGCTCTACCTGCGCAACAAGCACCCCGAGCATCTCTACGACGTGAAGCCGGAAAAGACCGTTCTGTTCCTGCACGGCGCCACCTATCCGGCCCATTCCTCCTTCGATATGCAGGTGGACGGGCAGAGCTGGATGGATTGGATGGCCTCCAAGGGCTATGACGTCTATTCCCTGGACATCCACGGCTACGGCAAATCCGGCCATCCCCCCGAGATGGGACAGACTCCCGAGGCCAATCCGCCGGTGGTCGACAGCGCCGACGCCATGGAGGACGTCAACCGCGCGGTGGATTTCATCCTGTCGCGGCGCAATTCCCAGAAAGTGGTGCTGGTGGGCTGGTCCTGGGGGGCCACCCTGGCCGGCATGTTCGTCAATACCGCCCAGGACCGGGTCGAGCGCCTGGTTCTCTACGCGCCGCAATGGCTGCGCGAGGTCACGCCGCCCAGCGACGCCGATCTGGCCAGAGTGCCGGCCTGGCGGCAGGTGGATCCCCGCGACGCCCGCGACATCTGGCTGAAGGCGGTGCCGGAAGCCAAGCGCGAGACGGTGATGCCCAAGGCAACCTTCGCCGCCTGGCTGAAGGCGACCCAGGCCAGCGATACCGAATCCGCCGTTCCCGGAATGGTGCGGGCGCCTAACGGCGTGGTGCTGGACACCATGCGCTATTGGGCCGCGGGCAAGCCGCGCTGGAACCCGGAGCGAGTCTCCATTCCCACTCTGGTCATTCAGGGCGAATGGGATCTGGAGGCGCCTCCGGCCATGGGCATGAAGCTGTTCAACAAGCTGACCCACTCGCCGTTCAAGCGCTATGTCATGGTGGGCGAGGCCACCCATGCCGCCCTGATCGAGGGCAATCGCCGCCAGCTCTATCAGGCGGTCGCCGGCTTCCTGGAGGAACCGGCGCCGCAGCGATAGGGGGGCGGTTCAGTCCAGATCGAACAGCAGCACTTCCGCGTCTTCCCGGGCGGCCAGAGTGACGAGGGCTTCGTCCTCGATGGCGGCGCCGTCGCCGGGCTGCAGGGTCTGGCCGTTGACGGTGACGGTGCCGGTCACCACCTGGACCCAGGCGCCGCGCCCGGCGGCTATTGTGTGGCCGAGGGTGGTTCCGGCCGATAGCAGGCCTGAGAAGATGGCGACGTCCTGATGCAGGACCAGCGAGCCGTCGCGCCCATCCCGCGAGGCGATCAGCTGCAGGCGGTCGCGGCGATGCTCCTCGTCCAGCCCGGTCTGGTGGTAGGAGGGGGCAAGCCCCCTGGCCTCGGGCAGAATCCAGATCTGCAGCAGATGCAGAGTCTCGTCGGCCAGGGGATTCATTTCCGAGTGACGGATGCCGGTGCCGGCGCTCATGGCCTGAATCTCGCCCCGGCGGATGATGCCGTGGCCGCCGGTGCTGTCCTTGTGCTCGACCGCTCCGGCGATGACGTAGGTCAGGATCTCCATGTCGCGGTGGGGATGGGTGTCGAAGCCGGTTTCGGGCGCGACCCAATCCTCGTTGATGACCCGAAGGGCGCGGAACCCCATATGGGCCGGGTCCATGTAATCGGCGAAGGAGAAGCTGTGCCGGCTTTCCAGCCAACCGTGATGGGCGTGGCCGCGAGCGGCGGAAGGGCGACGGGTGACGGTCATGGCGAACCTCGGGAAGCTGTGTCTTGCCCCAAGACTACGCCTCGGCTTTTCAGGCAACAATACGGCAAAAATACACAATATTGTTGCTGAACGAGCAACTGTGGGGCTGGCAAGCTTTGTTGACTCAGGCAAGGTGGTGGCGCTATAAACTAAACTGTACGGTTCAGTTTAAGCCTTGGACACTCCATGAAAAAGCCAATCCTCCTTGCCCTTGCCGCCGTCGCTCTCTCCCTGACAGGCTGGATGTCCTTGCGCTGGGCGCAGGAGTGGCGATGGATCGAAACCACCGACGACGCTTATGTGGATGGCGACATCACCGCCATTTCTCCCAAGGTATCGGGCTATGTGGTCACGCTGGCGGCCGCCGATAACCAGACTGTGCGCAAGGGCGAGATTCTGCTGCGGATCGACGATCGCGATTATCGGGCCAAGGTTGACGAGGCCTCGGCCCAGGTGAAGGCGCGGCTGGCCCAGCTGATTCAGATCGACGACAGGGTGGCGGTGCAGGAATCGGTGATCTCGCAATCGGGGGCCTCCATTACCTCGGCCCGTGCCGAAATGGTCCGGGCCAAGGCCGATCTGGAGCGCTCCCGCCGCCTGGTGCGCGAGGATTACGTCAGCCGTCAGCGCTTCGACGTCACTCAGGCCGATGCCACCAGGGCCGAGGCCGGGTTGGCCGGATCGGGGGCGGGATTGCAGGCGGCGCGCCGTCAATTGTCGGTGCTGGAATCCGAGCGCGCCATGGCCATGGCGCAGATCGAACAGGCCCGCGCCGCTCTGGCGCTGGCCGAGATCGATCTGGACGCCACGGCGATCCGCGCCCCCGTGGATGGGGTGGTCGGCAACCGGGCGGTGCGCGACGGCCAGTTCGTCCGGCCCGGCCAGATGCTGCTGGCCGTCGTTCCCCTGGCCTCGGTCTGGGTGGACGCCAATTTCAAGGAAACCCAGTTGCGCCACATGAAGCCGGGCCAGCGGGTCGAGATCGGCGTCGACGCCTTTCCCGATACCGTCGTGATCGGGCAGGTGGATAGCTTTGCCCCCGCCTCGGGCGCCAAGTTCAGCCTGCTGCCCCCCGAGAACGCCACCGGCAATTTCACCAAGGTGGTCCAGCGCATTCCGGTGCGCATCCGCGTTCCCGCCGACAACCCCCTGGCCGGCATCCTGCGCCCCGGCCTGTCGGTGGTGGTCCGCGTCGATACCAGGGATGGCGGCAAGTGACCGAGGAGGCCGTCTCTCCCCAGGGGGGGCGCCCCGAGGACCGGGTGGTCACGCCGCGCGATTGGGTCGGCTTCTTCGCCATGGTGGTGGGGATGTTCATGGCCATTCTCGACATTCAGATCGTGGCCTCGTCCATCGCCCAGATTCAGGCCGGCATCTCGGCCTCGGCCGAGGAGATCAGCTGGGTCCAGACCTCGTACCTGATCGCCGAGGTGGTGATGATTCCGCTGTCGGGCTGGTTGGCCCGAGTGGTGTCGACCCGCTATCTGTTCTTCGCCTCCTGCGTCACCTTCACCGTGGCCAGCGCCGCCTGCGCCTTCTCGTGGAGCATCGGCTCGATGATCGCCTTTCGGGCGGTGCAGGGCTTTCTGGGCGGGGCGATGATTCCCACCGTCTTCGCCACCACCTATATGATCTTTCCGCCGCGCATGCAGGCGGGGCTGTCGGTGCTGATCGGCCTGACCGCCACCATGGCGCCCACCCTGGGTCCGACCCTGGGCGGCTGGCTGACCGAGACCTGGAGCTGGCACTGGCTGTTCCTGGTCAATGTGGTGCCGGGCATTCTGGTGGCCTCGGTGGTCATCACCTGCGGCCGCAAGGACAAGCCGCGGCTCTCCATGCTCAAGGGTTTCGACATGGCAGGCATCGCCCTGGTGGCGGTGTTCCTGGGCGCCCTGCAATACGTGCTGGAGGAAGGCCCCGGCGACGATTGGTTCGAGGACCGCCGCATCGTGGCGGTGTCGCTGATCTCGGCCCTGGCCGGAATCGGCTTCATCTGGCGCGAGCTGACCGCCGAGCACCCGGTGGTGGACATCAAGGCCTTCGGCGACAGCAATTTCGCCGTCGGCTGCCTGTATTCCTTCATCATCGGCATCGGCCTTTACGGCTCGGTCTATGTCATTCCCCTCTATCTGGGGCGGGTGCGGGGCTATTCGGCCCTGGAGATCGGCCTGACCATGATGGTGACCGGCCTGTTCCAGGCCCTGTCGGCGCCTCTGGCCGGCAATCTGGCCAAGCATATGGACCTGCGCTACATGCTGGGCATGGGTCTGGCCCTGTTCGGGGGCGGGCTGTGGCTGAACAGTGCCCTGACCTCGCAATGGGGCTATTGGGAGATGTTCCTGCCCCAGGCGGTGCGCGGCCTGTCCTTGATGTTCTGCTTCGTGCCCATCAACGCGGTGGCCCTGGGCCACCTGCCCCAGGACAAGGTCCAGAACGCCTCGGGCCTCTATAATCTGATGCGCAATCTGGGCGGCGCCATCGGGTTGGCGGCCATCAATACCGCCCTGACCCATCGTCTCGACCTGCACATGACACGCCTGTCCGAGACCCTGACGGCGACGCGCGGTGCGGCGACGGGGATGCTGGAAGGCCTGTCGGCCAGGTTGCAGCCCCTGCTGGACGGCAATGCCGACCAGGCGGCGCTGAGGATCTTGTCGCAACTGGCCCGGCGCGAAGCCATGACCATGGCCTTCGGCGATGTGCTGATGCTGATGGCGGCGGTGTTTGCCCTGGGATTGCTGCTGCTGCCTCTGTTGCAGCCGGTGCGCCATCCCAGCGCCGACGGTGGCGGCCACTGACGCGTTCCACCTTTAGTTCAAGATTCTTGACCGATGCGGTGGAAATTGCTGCCGTGACCATGCATGATTGACGGCAGGGAGCAGACCGGACCGAAAAAAGAAGCGGCCGGCGTTCAACGTCCAAGGGGGGAACGGTGCCCACGTCACGCCATTCGGAATCCGCGCACGTCTTCGCCGTGCGGTTGATGCAGCATCTTGTCGTCCCCACCTTCGTGCTGAATGCCGAACGCCGGGTCATCATCTGGAACAAGGCCTGCGAGCGCCTGACCGGCGTTCCCGCTCACGAGGTGATTGGAACCACCAATCACTGGCGGGCCTTCTATGACGAAGAACGCTATTGCCTGGCCGATCTGGTGGTCCTTGACCGCACCGACGCCATGAGCGACCTCTATGTCGCTCATAACGAACCCACCGATTCGGCGCATGGCCTCAAGGCCGAGACCTGGTGCGTCATGCCCCAGGTGAAGAAGCGGCTGTATCTGGCCGTGGATGCCGGCCCCATCTATGACGAGGACGGGCATCTGCTGGCGGTGGTGGAAACCCTGCGCGATCAGACCGAGCAGAAGCTGGCGCAGATGGCGTTGCAGAGCCTGGCGGTCAGGGACGGCCTGACCGGTCTGGCCAATCGCCGCTCCTTCGACGAGAAGCTGGAGGCCGAATGGCTGCATAACCAGCGCGAGGGCACGCCCATGGCGGTGCTGCTGGTGGATGTGGACCATTTCAAGCTCTACAACGATACCTATGGTCACCAGAAGGGGGATGCCTGCCTGAAATCCGTGGCCGCCGCCCTGGGCGAGCAGGTCTGTCGCCCCTCCGATCTGGCGGCGCGCTATGGTGGCGAGGAATTCGCGGTGATCATGCCCAATACCGATCTGGGCGGCGCCCTGCACGTGGCCGAGCGCATCATCGAGGCGGTGCGCGCCCTGAACGTTCCCCATGGCGCCAGCCTGACCGCCGAGACGGTCACCGCCAGCATCGGCGCCGCCGCCTTCATTCCCACCGAGGATTGCAGCTCCGCCGATCTGGTCGCCGCCGCCGATGCCGCCCTTTATCGGGCCAAGCATGCCGGCCGCAACCAGGTGGTGGCAGCGGATCGGGCGGTGGAGCTGGAGGAGGCTTAGCCCCGCGCCGCCTTGATGAAGGCCCGGATCTTGGCCGGATCCTTCACGCCGGGGGCGCTTTCCACCCCCGAGGACACATCCACGGCGGGGGCGCCGCTGATGCGCAAGGCCTCGGCCACGTTGGCGGAGGTCAGGCCGCCGGCCAGCATCCATGGCAGGCCCCATTTGCGGCCCGCCAGGATGGTCCAGTCGAAGCTGACGGCATTGCCGCCGGGTAAGATGGCGCCCTTGGGCGGCTTGGCGTCGAACAGCAGACGGTCGGCCACCGCCAGGAAGGGCTCGGCGGCGGCGAGATCCTCCGCCTGGGCCACGGACAGAACCTTCATCACCGGCAGGCCGTATTCCAGGCGGATGGCCTCGATGCGCTCGGGCGTCTCATTGCCGTGCAATTGCAGCAGGTCGAGGCGTATCCGGGTCAGCACCGCATCCAGGGTGGCATCGTCGGGGTCCACGAACAGGCCGACCTTGGAGACTTCGCCGGGAGCAAATTCCACCAGTTCGGCGGCGCGATCCGGGGTGACCGCGCGCGGGCTGGGCGGGTAGAACACCAGGCCGACATAGTCGGCCCCCGCCTCGATGGCGGCATCCATGGACTCTTCGTCGGTGATGCCGCAGATCTTGACCTCGATCGCCATGATCCTAGAGCCCCAGTTCCGCCTTGATGCGTCCGGCGGCCTCGGCCGGATCGGCGGCGGCGGTGATGGGCCGGCCGATGACCAGGACATCGGCGCCCTTGGCCCGTGCCTCCGCCGGGGTGAGGAAGCGCTTCTGATCGCCGGTCTCGCTCCAGACCGGGCGGATGCCGGGGATCACCAGCCTGAAATCAGGACCGCATTGGGCGCGCACCGCGTCGGCCTCCAGGGGCGAGCAGACGATGCCGGCGGCGCCGCTCGCCTGGGCCAGGGCGGCCAGGCGCTTGACCTGATCCAGCACCGGGCCGGCAAAGCCGATCCGCTCGGCGCCGGCCTGGTCGATACTGGTCAAGATGGTGACGGCAACCACTTCGGGCGGAGTCACGCCCAGCCTGGCGGCTTCATCGGCGGCGGCGTCCACGGCGGCGCGGATCATGGCTTCGCCGCCGGAGGCATGAATGGTGGTGATGGCCGCCTTAAGGCGCACCACGCCGCGCATGGCGGCGGCGACGGTATTGGGAATGTCGTGCAGCTTGAGATCGACGAACAGCGGCATCCCCAGCCCCGAGACCACGTCCATGCCGGCGGGGCCGTTGGCGACGAAGTATTCCAGGCCCAGTTTGAAACCGCCCACCAGGCCGTGAAGCTTGCCGGCCAACCGGGCGGCGGCGGCTGGGTCGGTGGTGTCGATGGCGACGAAGACGGGGTTGGGGCTCACGACGGAATCATCCTAGGAAGAGGTGTCGCCGCCTCGCGCGGCATCGAGCTGACGCTGTAGGGAATCCGCCCGGCGCCGCTGTTCGGCGGCGCGCAACCGGGCGCCCAGGCCCGACAGCCCGCCGAACAGGGTGCCCAGCAGCAGACCCAGGGCCAGGGGGACGAGCACGGTCAGATAGGCGGGAATGTCCATGCCGAAGGGCAGCGGCCACAGATCGAAATGAATCTCGCCGCGATTGGCCACGGCGAAGACGGTCGCCAGCAGGGCCAGGGGCAGGCCGAGGATCCAGGCGAAAAGCCTCACGAAGAGCCGCCGACGTTGAGCTTCTCGCGCAGCTGCTTGCCGGTCTTGAAGAAGGGCACGGCCTTGCCGTCCACCGACACGGTCTCGCCAGTGCGGGGATTGCGGCCGACGCGCGGATCGCGCTTCTTGACCGAGAAGGCGCCGAAGCCACGCAGTTCCACCCGGTCGCCACGGGCCAGGGCGGTGGCGATCTCGTCGAAGATGGTGGTGACGATGCGTTCCACATCGCGCTGGTAGAGGTGGGGATTGGCCTCGGCCAGGCGGGCGATCAGCTCCGACTTGGTCATGGGTCTGGGATCCTTGTCATTGCGCTTGATTGACCGCAAGGATGCCCAAGCACCTCGGGGCCGTCAAGCAATCGTTGCTAAGCAAGTCGTTGAGGGGGAAGGCTTTTTAGCTTTCAGGTTCCTCGGGCGGCACCACCACTTCCCAGGTGCCGTCCGAAAGGGCGCAAGCCACCACCTCGCGGGCATAGGCGGTATCGGGGCGATCGGCATGGGTTGCGGTCTGGCCCAGCCGGCGGCAGGGGCGCCCGCCTCCGTCGGTCCAGCCGGCCCCCAGTACGGCGACGTCGCCCCGCAAGCCCCGGCTTTCCCAGCGCACATCCTTGCCGGTCTCGGCGGCCTCGACGGTGGCGGCCGCCCACAGGCGTTGGGGCTGGGGATCGAAATAGCCGCCGATCATATACCCCGCCGCCGCACCGGCGACGGCGCCGACCGGGGTGAAGGTGCTGGCGAAATGGGTGCCGGTGGCGGCGGCCCGGCCGATGCCGCCGCCGATCACCGCTCCGGCGCTAGTGCCCCAGATCTCGCCCTCGGTGGGGTTCGAGGCACAGGCGGCCAACACGAGGGTGACGGCAAAAGCGGTGGCGATCTTCATCTCTATAGCCCCTCATTCCTGAACGGACGCGACAGCAGGCTGCGTATGGCTTCGTCGAGGCCGACATCGCGGTTGATCACCGCGTCGACGGCGGCGGAGATGGGCATTTCCACACCGATGCGCCCGGCCAGTTCCACCACCGCGCCGGCGCTGTAGACGCCCTCGGTGACCGATTGGCGCGAGTCCAGGATCTCGGCCAGGGGGCGGCCCTGACCCAGGGCGAAGCCCAGGGAGTAATTGCGCGACTGGGTCGACGAGGCCGTCAGGATCAGATCGCCCAATCCCGACAGCCCCATCAGGGTTTCGGGGCGGCCGCCCATGGCGACGGCCAGACGAACCAGCTCGGCCAGGCCGCGGGTGATGAGGGCGGCCCGCGCATTATCGCCCAGGCCACGGCCCTCGACGATCCCGCAGGCGATGGCCAGCACGTTCTTGACCGCTCCGCCGATCTGGGCGCCGACCAGATCATTGGAGAGATAGGGGCGGAAGGTCGCCGTGCCCAGGGCCTCCACCAACTTGGTGCCCAAGGCGGCATCGTCGCAGGCCAGGGTGATGGCGGTGGGCAGGCCGCGCGCCACCTCGATGGCGAAGGTGGGGCCGGACAGAACGGCGATGGGAGCGCCGGGCAGTTCGGAGGCGACGGCCTCCTGCATCATGGCGCAGCTGGCCAGCTCGATGCCCTTGGCACAGATCACCGCCGGCACGCCGGGCCGCCAGTAAGGCGCCAGGGCGCGGCAGGCGGCGCGCAGATGCTGGGCTGGCGCCACCAGCAGGACCGCATCGCTGGCGGCGACCTCGGCCAGGTCATCGGTGGCGAGCAAGGCGGGGTCAAGGTCGATGCCGGGCAGGAAATCGGGATTGGAATGGGCCGTGTTGATGGCCTGGACCACACTGGGCTCACGCGCCCACAGCAGCACCTCGCGGCCGGCGCGGCGCGCGGTGAGCGCCAAAGCCGTACCCCAGGCTCCCCCTCCGACCACACCGATCTTCTTCATGTCTCCCCCGCATCTGCTGTCACCGGTTTACCCCGATGCTCGGGCGGGGGCAAGCGGGAGGGCAGGGAAACAACGCCTGAACCCCGATCTCGATTCGAGATTCAGGCGTTGGATACGGGTCTCAGGCGGCTTCGCCCTTGATCTTGGCGATAAAGCCGTTGATCTGGGCTTCCAGGTCGTCGGCGCGCTGCGACAGGCTGGCGGCGGCGGCCGAGATGTCGCGGGCCTCGGAATCGGTGGTCTCGGCGGTGTCCTTCACATAGGCCACCGCCTCGGACACCGAGGCGGTGCCGGTGGCGGCTTCCTGGACATTACGGGAGATTTCCATGGTCACCGCGTTCTGCTCCTCCACGGCGCCGGCCACGGCGGTGGAGGTTTCCTGAATGGTGCCGACGATGGTGGCGATCTCGCGGATGGCGGCGGCGGCGCCCTGGGAGGCCAGTTGGATCTCGGCGATCTGGGCGGTGATTTCCTCGGTGGCCCGGGCGGTCTGGTTGGCCAGGGTCTTGACCTCGTTGGCGACCACGGCGAAGCCCTTGCCGGCCTCGCCGGCGCGGGCCGCCTCGATGGTGGCGTTCAGCGCCAGCAGGTTGGTCTGCGAGGCGATGTCTTGGATCAGCGACAGGACGCTGCCGATCTGGGCGGCGGCGTTGCCCAGATCCTGCACGGTCTGGTCGGTGCGCTGGGCGGTGGCCATGGCCTCGGACGAGATGGTGGTCGCCCGGGTGGTCTGCATGTTGATCTCGCCGAACGAGGCGGCCAGTTCCTCGGCGGCGCCGGCCACCGACTGGACGTTGACCGAGGCTTCCTCGGCGGCGGCGGCGGAGGTCATGGCCTGTTCCACCGTCTGGGTGGCGTTGCTCATCAGGCGATCCGAGCTCTGGCGCAGCTGGGTCGAGGCCGACGACACTTCCTGGACCAGGACGCGGACCTTGCGCTCGGCGAAGTCCAGGGCCTCGGCATCGCGCTGCTTCATCAGGTCCAGGGAGGTGTTGATGATGCCGGCATAGCGGGCGAAATCGCCCCTGAGGCCGGTGGGGATGATCTTGCGGAAATACTGGCGCTGGTTGGCGTGTTCCATGGCCGCCTGCGACTCGCGGCAATAGGCCTCGGTCAGATCCAGCAGGCGATTGATGGAGCGCAGCATCTGGGCCAGATTGCCGGTGCCGCGGATATCCATGATGCGGGCGCCGAGATTGCCGTTGGCGGCGGCCTGACAGACCTTGACCGCCTTTTCGACACTGACGTTGGTGCGCTTGAGATAGCCCATGGGCATCCAGGCGGGGACTGCGATGACCAGGGCAAGGGCGGCGGCCACCCAATTTTGCAGCAGCAGGGCCAGCAGGGCGGCGACAAGGCAGAGCCCGAAGGTGATCTGGCTTGCCCGCAGGGCCTTAGAGACCGAGGACAAATTCTGCATAGGGCTTTCCTTCGCGCTTCAACTGTTCGACCAGGGCGGCAAAGGCCGCCTCCATGCCCTGTTTGCGGTCGGCGGCGGCGGCCTCGACCTTCAAAAGGCTCTGATACAGCGGCTGAACCTTGGCCAGGGCATCGCGACGGGGCACGCGGCGATTGGAATGGTAGCCGACGATCTGCCCGTCGGGGCCGAAATCAGGCGTGACGTGGGCCAAAACCCAATAATGGTCGCCGTTCTTGGCCAGGTTGACCACGTAGGCGAACAGTTCCTTGCCCGAGGCGATGGAATCCCACAGCAGCTTGAAGACGCAGCGCGGCATCTCCGGGTGACGGATCAGACTGTGGGGCTGGCCGATCAGCTCGGCCTCGGTGAAGCCGGAGACGGTCAGGAAGACGTCGTTGACATAGGTCAGCCGACCCTTGGTGTCGGTCTTGCTGACGATGATTTCGTCCTCGGCGAAGGTGCGTTCCTTCCCCGAGGGCTGGATGGGACTGTTGCTCATCGGCCTCTCTGGTCACTGCGCTTCTTAGAAGCGTTCGCTCTTATATATACCAAATACCAACGGATTAGGGTGAATTCAACGAAATAAGTGAATCTCCGTACGTCGTTCGTTTACAATTGCGCCCCTGCATGACAGTGGCGTGAAATCCGACTCACCTGGACTCTCGGGGCGTTGACCGGGGCTTGTATGTGGTCGATGAATCCGACGCGGGAAAAGGATGACCCGAGGCGGAGAGATTTCGATGCAGCCCCTGAACCTCGATACGGTCGGGATGGGCTCTGCCCTCAAGCGGGGGGGGGAGGCGCCGCCGGGCCGCCAATGGGGTGAGATTCTATCGCACCTCGCCATCGCCTTTCAGCCCATCGTCAGCATTCATTCCGGGGCCTGCCACGGATACGAGGCGCTGTTGCGGGGGACCGAGGCGGCCGGCTTCGCCTCCATCGGCGATTTCTTCGACGTGGCCCATGCCCTGGGGGCGCTGCCCGAGGTGGAGCTGGCGCTGCGCGAAATGTCCATCAAGGCTTTCGTCGCTCTGCCGCACCATGCCCAGGCCAAGCTGTTTCTGAATATCGACAATCGGGTCTTGGAGATGGAAGGCGATCCGGCGCGGCGCACCAGGGCCATACTCGATCGCTTCGACCTGGCGGAATCATCGGTGGTGTTCGAAATTTCCGAGCGTCACCCCCTGGGGCCGGGGATCGACGCCGTCGCCACCTTCCGTCATTTCAAGCGCCAGGGATTCCAGCTGGCCATCGACGATTTCGGTACCGGCTTTTCCGGGTTGCAGCTGCTTTACTTCTCCGAGCCCGATTTCCTCAAGATCGACCGTTTCTTCATCGCCGACATCGCCGCCGACGCCAAGAAGAAGGTGTTCCTGGCCCATATCGTCACCATCGCCCATCTGCTGGGGGCGGTGGTGGTGGCCGAGGGCGTCGAGACCGAACGCGAATTCCAGATCTGCAAGGAGATCGGCTGCGACATGATCCAGGGCTGGCTGGCCCAGCGCCCGACCACCGAGCGCGCCGCCCTGATGGCCCATTATCCCGAGATCGAGCGCCTGGCCCGGCAAGACCGCCGCGTCGGAGCGTCGGACCAGCGCATCATCGCCGACCAGATCGCCCGGCCCGAACCCCTGGCGCTCACGGCGTCCATGGAGAAGGTGTTCGAGCGCTTCCGCAACGACAAATCCGCCACCTTCTTTCCGGTGGTCGACGCGGTCGGCGCGCCTGCAGGCATCATCCGCGACAAGGAACTGAAGGATTACACCTACTCGCCCTTCGGCAAGGAACTGATCGCCAACAAAAGCTATGGACGCAGCCTCAAGGATTTCATCGTCCGCTGCCCCATGGCCGACATCAACACCAAGGCCGAGCAGATCCTCGAAGCCTATACGGCGGTGGAGCGCTCGGAAGGCATCCTCATCGTCGACGACATGAAATATGTGGGCTTTCTGTCGGCCCATTCCCTGCTCCGGGTCATCAACGAAAAGAACATCGCCGCCGCCCGCGACCAGAACCCGCTGACCCGGCTGCCCGGCAATGCCGTGATCCTGTCCTTCGTGTGCGAGGCGCTGGAGGACCAGGATGGCGATTATGTCCTGGCCTATTTCGATTTCGACAATTTCAAGCCGTTCAACGACAAGTACGGCTTCCGCCTGGGCGACCGCGCCATCTTGCTGTTCGGCGAGTTGCTGACGCGGGCCATGGCCTTCGAGGGCGGCTTTGCCGGCCATATCGGCGGCGACGACTTCTTTGCCGGTTTCAAGGCGGTGGCGGCGGAGCGGGCGATCGAGACCTGTCGGGGGCTGATCGAGGATTTCGGCCGCGACGTCGAAAGCTTCTACGACGACGATACAAGGCGCCTGGGCCACATCGTCGGCCAGGACCGCCTGGGCAATACCCTGCGCTTTCCGCTGATGACCATCAGCTGCGTGGCCGTCGAACTGCCGCCGGCGCGGGGGAGTTATTCCTCGGAGGATATCTCGCGCCTGCTGGCCGGCGCCAAGAAGGGGGCCAAGCACGCCCCCGACCATCTGTGTCTCGCCCGCTTGGGCGATGCGCCGGGCGCCTGCTGCTAGGCGGCAAAAACCACTCCCCTCTGGCGGCGCTTCGTGCTTTATTGGCGCCTTTCCGCCCCAGGGTTTCTAAAGATCAGATGCAAAGCTTGAACACTTACCGCGCGGGCCCGGACGAGCGCGGCCATTTCGGCATCTTCGGCGGCCGCTACGTCGCCGAGACCCTGATGCCGTTGATTCTCGAGGTCGAGAAGGCCTATGGGGCGGCCAAGGCCGATCCCGCCTTCACCGCCGAGTTCCGCGAGCTGCTGGCCCAATATGTGGGCCGCCCCAATCCGCTCTATTTCGCAAGGCGCCTGACCGAAGCCTTCGGCGGCGCCAAGGTGTTCCTGAAGCGCGAAGACCTCAACCATACCGGCGCCCACAAGATCAACAATTGCATCGGCCAGATTCTGCTGGCCCGGCGCATGGGCAAGCGGCGCATCATCGCCGAGACCGGCGCCGGTCAGCACGGCGTCGCCACCGCCACGGTCTGCGCCCTGTTTGGAATGCGCTGCGTCATCTATATGGGCGCCACCGATATCGAGCGGCAGATGCCCAATGTCTACCGCATGAAGTTGCTGGGGGCCGAGGTCAAGCCGGTGACCAGCGGCGCCGCGACCCTCAAGGACGCCATGAACGACGCGCTCCGCGATTGGGTCTCCAATGTCGCCGACACTTATTATCTGATCGGCACCGTGGCCGGGCCGCACCCCTATCCCGCCATGGTCCGCGACTTCCAGTCGGTGATCGGCGAGGAAGTGCGCGCCCAGATTCTGAGCCAGGAGGGCCGCCTGCCCGATTCGCTGGTGGCCTGCATCGGCGGCGGTTCCAACGCCATGGGCCTGTTCCATCCCTTCCTGGACGAGAAATCGGTGCGCATCATCGGGGTCGAGGCCGCCGGCCATGGCCTGGACAAGCTGCATGCCGCCAGCCTCACCGGCGGCAAGCCCGGCGTGCTGCACGGCAACCGCACCTACCTGCTCCAGGATGGCGACGGCCAGATCGCCGAGGCCCATTCCATCTCGGCCGGTCTGGACTATCCCGGCATCGGGCCGGAGCATTCCTGGCTGCACGAAACCGGCCGGGTGGACTACGTCTCGGTCACCGATGACGAGGCGGTAGCCGCCTTCCAGCAATGCACCCGCCTGGAAGGCATCATCCCCGCCCTGGAATCCAGTCACGCCATCGCCCACGCGTCCAAGATCGCCCCCGCCCTGCCCAGGGATCACCTGATGGTGGTCAATCTGTCCGGCCGTGGCGACAAGGATGTCAGCACCATCGCCAAGGCCCTGGGCGACGAGCATCTGGGGGGGCTGGTCTGATGTCGCGTATTGAAAAGCGTTTCGCCAAGCTCAAGGCCGAGAACCGCGCCGCCCTGGTGACCTTCATCACCGCCGGCGATCCCGATCGCGCCACCAGCCAGGCCCTGCTGGACGGCATGCCGGCGGCGGGGGCCGATATCATCGAATTGGGCATGCCCTTTACCGATCCCATGGCCGACGGACCGGCCATCCAACTGGCGGCGCAACGCGCCCTGGCGGCGGGTGGGTCGCTCAGGCAGACCCTGGAGATGGTCGAGGCCTTCCGCAAGACCGATACCGACACGCCCATCATCCTCATGGGCTATTACAATCCCGTCTATGCCTGGGGCGCCGAGACATTCGCCGTCGATGCCGCCAAGGCCGGAATCGATGGCCTGATCATCGTCGATCTGCCGCCCGAGGAAGCCGACGAACTGGTGCCCTTCCTGCGCCAGGCCGGAATCGACTTCATCGTCCTGACCACGCCTACCAGCGACGATGCCCGTCTGCCGGTGGTGCTGGCCAATGCCTCGGGCTTTGTCTATTACGTGTCCATCGCCGGAATCACCGGCACCGCCTCGGCGGCGCAATCGGCCATCGACGAGGCCGTCGCGCGGATCCGCCGTCACACCGGCCTTCCCGTCTGTGTCGGCTTCGGCATCAAGGATCCCGCCCAGGCGGCCGAGGTGGCCCGTGTCGCCGACGGCGCCGTGGTCGGCTCGGCCATCGTTTCGGTGCTGGCGAACAATATCGGCAAGCCCAACGCCGTCTCGGCGCCGCTCGCTCTGGTCAAAGACCTGGCGGCCGGCGTCCGGGGCGCCCGGAGCTAGGAGCCTCTTTCCATGAACTGGTTGACCAATCTCAACGAGACCCGCCGCTCGCTCAAGGAGCGCCTGATCGACCTGGTGGCGCCCAAGGACGTGCCCGATAATCTGTGGCTGAAATGCCCAGGCTGCGGTCACATGATCTTCCACCGCGACATGGAAAAGGCGCTGAACGTCTGCCAGCATTGCGGCCATCACATGCGGCTGTCGGTGAAGAAGCGGTTGGGGATGCTGTTCGATGACGGCCAGTTCCAGCGCATCGAGCTGCCCAAGGTCGCCGACGATCCGCTGAAATTCAAGGACCAGAAGCGCTACACCGACCGTCTCAAGGACACCCGTCACAAGACCGGCGAGACCGATGCCATCGTCGTCGCCCATGGCCGCATGGGCGGCCTCAACGTGGTGACCGCCTGCTTCAATTTCGACTTCCAGGGCGGCTCCATGGGCATTGCCGTGGGTGAGGGCATCGTCGCGGCGGCCGAACTGGCGGTGCTGCAGGACGCGCCGCTGATCGTCATTCCCGCCTCGGGTGGCGCCCGCATGCAGGAGGGGATCCTGTCCCTGATGCAGATGGCCCGGACCACCGTGGCGGTGGACAAGGTCAAGGAAAAGCGGCTGCCCTATATCGTGCTGCTGACCGACCCCACCACCGGCGGCGTCTCGGCCAGCTTCGCCATGCTGGGCGATATCGCCATCGCCGAGCCCGGCGCGGTGATCGGCTTTGCCGGCGCCCGCGTCATCGAAAGCACCATCCGTGAAAAGCTGCCCGAGGGCTTCCAGAAGGCCGAATACCTGCTGGAACACGGCATGATCGACATGGTGGTGCCGCGCCGCGACCTGCGGGCGACCCTGATTCGGGTGCTGTCGCTGCTCAGGAACCGCGCCGCGGCGGGTGAACTGGTCTCCCTGCCCATCGATACCCCGGACGCCATGGGCGAGGACTGAGGTCATCGGGCGCCGCCTTCCCGGCGCAAAAGGTGGCGGAGGGGGGGATTCGTTGAGTGTGCTTTAGCCCTATGATACTATGCCATTAGTTTTGGTTCGGCTTATGTAATCGAGGCGATGCCGCCGTGATCAGGGATATCTCCCGCATATCGCCCTTGGCGTTGCCCATGCTGATGCTGGTGGTCGTCGTCGGCATTTGCGGATTGGTGGTCAGATACCTTCATCCGATCCAGGTCTTTGCGACTCCCGGTGAGTATCTGGCGCTCCACTCCCTTCTGGAACTGGTTTCCATCGCCGTCTCGCTGATGGTTTTTTCCCTGGGTTGGGCGCTGCGAAAGGCGGAACGGAGCGGCCGTGGCCTGATCCTGGGCATCGCCTCGGCATCGGTTGGTCTGATCGACTTCCTGCATATGTTTTCCTATGCGGGGATGCCGGATCTGGTGACGCCCAGCTCCTCGGAAAAAGCCATCAATTTCTGGCTGCTGGGGCGCCTGGTCATGGCGGTGGCGCTCCTGGTC
>JACQAD010000260.1 GCA_016195125.1 Magnetospirillum sp. | reverse complement strand
GCTCTTCCGATCTGATCCAGCCGGTAAAGCCCAGCTTCCAGGCCGACAGCATGAGCAAGGCCAGCGCGGTGCAGAAAGCGCCGCCGATGGCCGTGAGCAAAGTGGATCGCCTGGGGCGTGAACTGGACATTTTAGGTAGCGGGAAAGAAGCCGCCGAATGGCTGTGTGCGGAGTTTACGATTCTACCGCGACATTTAGATGGCAGCGTGCTAACCATTTGATGTTCATGGTTAATGTCGGGGTGACTCGGATTGTTTGTGCCGTCGCTTCGGGCTGTCGTCGCATGGACTTGCCAGGCGGACGGCTTTCCCGCATCCTGCGCGCCTTTTGACCGATTGTCATTGCCCATGCTGCCGTCCATCGAATCTCGTATTGCCCAAGAACTCGGCGTGGCCGAGACGCAAGTCACCGCCGCGATTGGCCTGCTCGACGAAGGCGCCACCGTGCCTTTCGTCGCGCGTTATCGCAAGGAGGCCACCGGCGGTCTCGACGATACCCAGTTGCGCAATCTGGAAGAGCGTCTGGTCTATCTGCGCGAGTTGGAGGGCCGCCGCGCGACCATTCTCCGCTCCATCGACGAGCAGGGAAAATTGAGTGCGGAATTGGCCGGGCAGATCCAGGACGCCGAGACCAAGGCCCGGCTGGAAGACCTCTACCTGCCCTATAAGACCAAGCGCCGCACCAAGGCCCAGATCGCCCGCGAGGCCGGCCTTGCCCCCCTCGCCGATGCCCTGCTGGCCGATCCCGCTCTGGTGCCGGAACAGGCTGCGGCGCCCTATGTGGATGCCGACAAGGGCGTGGCCGACGTCAAGGCCGCCCTGGACGGCGCACGGCAGATCCTGATGGAGCGCTTTGCCGAGGATGCCGAACTGATCGGCAATCTCCGCGATGCCCTGTGGGAGGGCGGCGTGCTGACCTCTTCCGTCGCCGAGGGCAAGGCGGAGGAGGGGGCCAAATTCTCCGATTATTTCGATTACCGCGAAGCCATCAAAGCGATCCCCTCCCATCGCGCCCTGGCGCTGTTCCGGGGGCGCAACGAAAACGTTCTGACCTTGAAACTTCTGACCCCGGATGAGGCGGCGCGGCCGGAGGGCATGGTTTCAGCCGGTCCCGGCGAGTTCGAATCGAGGATCGCCCGGCGATTTTCCATTCGCGACAACAAGCGTCCGGCCGATTCCTGGCTGGCCGAGACGGTGCGCTGGGCCTGGCGCATCAAGATTCATCTGCATTTGGAGTTAGAGCTGATGGGGCGCCTGCGCGAGACGGCGGAGGAGGAGGCCATCCACGTCTTCGCCCGCAATCTGCGCGCTTTGCTGCTGCAGGCTCCGGCCGGCGCCAAGGCCTGTATCGGTCTTGATCCCGGCATCCGCACCGGCGTCAAGGTGGCGGTGACCGACGCCACCGGCAAAGTGGTGGAGACCGCCACAATCTACCCCCATCAGCCCCGCAACGATTGGCAGGGTTCGCTGGCGGTTCTGGCCCAACTGGCCCGCAAACACGCGCCGCGACTGATCGCCATCGGCAACGGCACCGCCTCGCGCGAGACCGATCGGTTGGCCATGGACCTGATGAAGCTCGTCCCCGAGCTCAAGCTGGAAAAGCTGGTGGTCAGCGAGGCCGGCGCCTCGGTCTATTCCGCCTCCGAACTGGCGGCGCAGGAATTTCCCGGCCTTGACGTCTCCCTGCGCGGCGCCGTCTCCATCGCCCGGCGTCTTCAAGATCCCTTGGCCGAACTGGTCAAGATCGATCCCAAGGCCATCGGAGTCGGGCAGTACCAGCACGACGTGGACCAGACCAAGCTGGGGCGTTCCCTGGATGCGGTGGTGGAAGATTGCGTGAATGCGGTCGGCGTCGAGGTCAACACCGCCTCGGCGCCGCTGCTGGCCCGCGTGGCGGGATTGTCCGCGGCGGTGGCCCGCAACGTGGTGGAGTTTCGCGACCGCAACGGTCCCTTCGCGTCGCGCGACGCCTTGAAGCAGGTGGACCGCCTGGGCGCCAAGGCCTTCGAGCAGGCGGCCGGCTTCCTGCGCGTCCTGGGGGGAATCAACCCCCTGGACGCCTCCGCCGTCCACCCCGAGGCCTATCCGGTGGTCGAGCGCATCGTCAGGATTACGGGAAGAAAGGTTGCCGACCTGATCGGCGACGCGGCCTTCATCCGCGCCCTGGACCCCAAGGATTTCACCGATGACCGGTTCGGCGAGCCGACGGTCAAGGACATCCTCAAGGAGCTGGAAAAGCCCGGACGCGATCCTCGCCCAGAATTCAAGACCGCCACCTTCAAGGAAGGGGTGGAGGGCTTGGGCGACCTTCAGCCGGGGATGATGCTGGAGGGAGTGGTCACCAACGTCACCAATTTCGGCGCCTTCGTGGATATCGGAGTCCACCAGGACGGCCTGGTCCATATCTCCATGCTGGCCAATCGCTTCGTCAAGGATCCCCACGAGGTGGTCAAGCCCGGCGATCTGGTCAAGGTCAAGGTCTTGGAGGTGGACATCAAGCGCAAGCGCATCGCGCTGACCATGCGGATGGATGCCCAGGCCGCGCCCGCCCGCAAGGACGAGACGAGACGCGAGGCGCCGCGCTCCTCCGTGGCGCCCGCCGCCAAGGCGCCGCCCCGCAAGGCCGAGGAGTCCGGCGACAACGCCTTCGCCGCCGCCTTCGCCAAGGCTATGAAGAAGGGGTGATTCGGGCTATTTTCTCGCCATGAACGCTCTGCGCGCCCTCCTTGCCCTGGTCCTGCTGCTGCCGGCTGCCGCCCTGGCGTTGCCGGTGACCACCGGTGTGTCCAATCCCACCATCGTCGTGGCCATCATCGCCACGCTGAGCGGGCCGGGAGCCATGGTGGGCCAGGATAGCGTCGATGGCTTCAACACCGCCATGCGCCATCTGGGTGGCCGCTTCGCCAACCAGGAAGTCCGGGTGGTGATCCTGGACGACAAGGGCTCCGCCGATACCGCCCAAATGGTGGCGCGTCGGCTGCTGGAGCGCGAGAAGGTGGATTTCATCATCACCGCGGTGTCGTTGCCGTCCATGGCCGCCATGGTCAGGCAGCTGACCGAGTCGAGGGCCTTCGTCCTCAATCTCGACGCGGTGCCACCGGGATTGGCCGGGGCCGAGTGCTCATCGTGGTTTTTCCAGCTGGCCTTGCCGGTGGAAGCCGAGTTCGAGGCCATCGCCGCCCATCTGTCAGCCGAGAAGATGCGCCGGGTCGTGTTGGTCGGCCCTGACGCGCCGATCACCGCCAATGCCGTCGCCGCCCTTCGCCGCCTGTGGCCGGGCGAGGTGGTGCAGGTGGTGCGTCCCCGCCATGGCGCCACCACCTTCCGCCCGGAAGTCCAGGCCCTGCGCCAGGCGAGTCCAGATGCGGTGGTCAGTTTGCTGACCGGCGGCATGGGTGTCGCCTTCGCCCGCGAATATGCCGCCGCGGGGCTCAAGGCGGACATCCCCCTGATCGGCACCTGGCAGGGCTGGGAGCGGCCCATGCTGGCCGCCATGACGGATGCGGGCCTGGATGTGCTCAACGTGGCGCCGTGGAGTCCCGACCTGGAGACCCCTCTGAACCGGCGCCTGATCACGGATTTCGAGTTGGAATTCGGCCGCCCGGTCACCGGCTGGGTTGCCCAGGGCTATGATGCCGCTCAATTGCTGGAAGCGGCCATGCGCACTACCGGTGGCCGCACCGGCGATCGCGACGCGGTTCGCCACGGCCTGCGCCGCGCCGAGTTCCCCTCGGTGCGCGGGCCTTTCCGCTTTGATACCAACCATTATCCGTCGGTGAATGTGTATCTGCGTCGGGTGCTTCGCGACGCCAAGGGCCGGCTGAACGAGGAATTGCGCGCCACCCTGATCAAGGAATGGCACAGCCGCGACATTGCCGCCTGCCCCATGCGCTGGGTCGAGGAGCCGGCCGCGCCTCCCGGAGCGCCGGCCAAGCCCGGCAGCCCGGTGCCGCCCAAGCCGGCAGGAGCCCTTCCGGCCAAGCCGCCGCTCAAGGTGCCGGCGGTGCGGCCGCAATAGGGGCGATCAGCGGTTCTTGTCCACCAGCTTGATCATGGTATCGAGGGTGATGGAGGCGAAGGTGGCCCGTGCCGTATCCTCGATCTCCATCAGAACCTGGCACAATCCCTTGCCCTCGGCGGTATCGTCGCCGTCTTCCCGTTCGCCGTTGCGGATGGGGTCGATGGTTTCGAACAGCTGAATGATGTCCAGAAGGGTGGTGCGCCGACGGTTGCCCGAGAAGCGATAGCCGCCACCGGCGCCGCGCACCGCCTCCACCAGCCCGACACGGCCGAGCGAGCGCAGCACCTTGGCCAGATGGTTGGTGCTGATGCCGTATTTTTCGGCGATTTCATTGGCCGAGAGCTGGCGGTCATGACCGGATGCCAGTTCCAGAATGGCGAACAGGGCGCAGCGTGTGGCTTTCTGGAGCTTCATCAAAGATCCTTCTCGAGCTGGATGAAGGGGCCGGCCATCATGCCCTGGCTGCGGAAGAAGCTCATGATCAAGGTGTCGTCGCGGGCCAGCATGGTCCGAACCTTGTTGACTCCAGCCTTGCGGAAGCGCTCGTTCAGCGCTTCAAGCAGGATATGCCCGACACCGCCCTGGCGGGTGCCGGCGCGAACGCCGATGGCGAAGATCCAGCCGCAGGGCGGCGAGCCGAATTCCCAGGCCCGGACCTCACCAATGATAAATCCCAGAACGGTGTCTCCGTCGCAGGCCACCAAGAAAAATCGGTACCGTTTTACGGATTTAGGCTGAGTGTCGTCATCTAGTTCTGTTGGGCGGCTGTTATAGCGCTCAAACAAATCTTCCCAATACTCGGCCTTCGGGAGGGCCGTGTTTTCTGTGTCGATGGCAATGACTTGGGGAATGTCCGTCGCCCTGGCGAGGCGCACAGAATATTTCCTCTCGGACTGCCGGGCATGGGGATTTGCCATCGAGCCTGTCTCCAGTACTGGTATGACCGTTCTAGTGCAGGGTGCACGTGATTACAATGCCAATTCTGGCAGGGCACCTTTGCCGTCACGCTAAGGCGTCCTCCCTGTCATGTACTTGTCGCGTATCAGGGCGGTCACGGCGGGTTGGCGAATGCCCCTCACGGGTGTAGGCTTTTTTAAACCCGGAATTATATCGGGGGACATGGTGCACGCCCCAATCGGAGTCGCCAAAGTCGGTGACCTCGGTGAATTCGGGGCAGGTAGGGAGTGTTCAGATGCAGGCTGCCAATTCAAGCGGCGCAGACGAGGCAGGGACCATCGCGTCCGTCCTCGCGCGCCATGGCCACGAATCCACTCGCCTGATGCAGATTCTGCGCGAGGTGCAGGAGGAACTGGGCTGGCTGTCGCCCGCCACCCTGACCGCCATCGCCGACGGCACCAAGGTTCCCCGTGCCCGGGTCGAGGGGGTGGCCGGATTCTACCACTTCTTCCATACCGAGCCGCTGGGTCGCTATCGCGTGCTGTGGAGCGACAACATCACCGACCGCATGGCCGGTAATGCCGATCTCATGGAGCGCATGTGCAAGAAGCTGTGGCTGAGGCCCGGCCGCGTCTCCGAGGACGAACTGGTCAGCGTCGATACCACGTCGTGCACCGGCATGGGCGACCAGGGACCGGCCATGCTGGTCAATTACCGGCCCATCACCCGCATGAATGCCGAGCGGGTCGATGCCGTCGTCGATCTGATCCGCCGCAAGGTGCCGCTGGCCGACTGGCCGGCGGAATTCTTCGTGGTGGAGGACAATATCCGCCGCAAGGACGCGCTGCTCAGCGCCAACCTTGCCCCCGGCGACGCCCTGAAGGCCTTGAAGAGCCCGCAGGAACGATCTGGTGTTCGAGGGCATGACCATCGCCGGTTACGTCATCGGCGCCAAGAAGGGTCTGGTCTATCTCAGGGGCGAATACCGCTATCTGCTGGAGCCCCTCAACGCGGCGCTGGAAAAACGCCGCGCCGCCAAACTGCTGGGCCGGTCCATCCTGGGCAGGACCGGGTTCGATTTCGACATCGAGATTCATCTGGGCGCCGGCGCCTATGTCTGCGGCGAGGAGACGGCCCTGCTTGAAAGTCTGGAGGGCAAGCGCGGCGTGCCCCGCAAGCGTCCGCCTTTCCCGGTGACCAGCGGCTATCTGGGCCAGCCCACGGCGGTCAACAATGTCGAGACCCTGGCCTCGGCCACCCTGATCGCCGCCAAGGGCGCCGATTGGTACAAGGCCATCGGCACCTCCAAATCGGCGGGCACCAAGATCTTGTCGGTGTCGGGCGATTGCGAGCGGCCCGGCATCTACGAATATCCCTATGGCGTCCACGTCTCCCAGGTCTTGGCCGATTGCGGCGCCAGGGACACCCAGGCCTGCCAGATCGCCGGGGCATCGGGCATGTGCGTGGCCCCCAACGAGTTCGGCCGGCGCATCGCCTTCGAGGATATTCCCACCGGCGGCTCGTTCATGATCTTCAACAATTCCCGCGACATGTTCGAGGTGGCGCGCAACTTCGCCCATTTCTTCGTCGACGAAAGTTGCGGCTTCTGTACGCCCTGCCGGGTGGGGACCACCCTGCTGGCCAACGCCATGGACAAGATCCACGAGGGCCATGGCGGTGAATTCGATATCGGCGACATCTGGCGCGTGATCAAGACCCTGAAGACCGCCTCTCATTGCGGCCTGGGCCAGACGGCGGGCAATTGCGTCGCCGATACCTTGCAGAAGTTCCGGCCCAGCTATGAACTGCGCCTTACCGTTCGCGACTTCGAGCCGGCCTTCGATCTGGACAAGGCCCTGTCCAAAATGCGCGAGGTCACCGGGCGCGACGATCCCGGGGCGCATTTCCACATCGCGCACCGCAAGAACAAGGCCGGTATCGGCACCAAGGCGGGAGACCCGGCATGAGCAACGGAGCGGACAGCAAGACCTTCTTCCTCGATGAAGAGGAAATCCCCTTCGAGGAGGGTCAGACCATCATCCAGGCGGCCTTGAGCGCGGGGAAGTTCATTCCCCATCTCTGCTACCACCCGGAATTCAAGCCCCATGGCTCGTGCAAGCTGTGCACGGTGCGCATCGATTCGCGCACCGTCACCACCGAGGACGGCCAGAGCGTCAAGATTCCCGGCCGCGCCGCCGCCTCATGCACCACTCCGGCCCAGGCTGGGCAGCATGTGGAAAGCGAAGTGCCGGAAATCCAGGATTTGCGCCGGACCCTGGTCCAGATGCTGCTGGTGGAAGGCAACCATTACTGCCCGTCTTGCGAAAAGAGCGGCAAGTGCATGCTGCAGGGGCTGGCCTACGATCTGGGGGTGATGGAACCGCACTTCCCGCAATACTTCTCCAAGCGCGAAGTCGATGCCAGCCATCCCGACGTGCTGCTGGATTTCAACCGCTGCATCCTGTGCGAATTGTGCGTGCGGGCCAGCGCCGAGGTGGACAAGAAGAACGTCTTCGCCCTGTCGGGGCGCGGCAACACCAAGCACCTGATCTGCAACTCGGAAAGCGGCAAGCTGGGCGACACCAATCTGGCCGCCACCGACAAGGCCGCCAATGTCTGCCCGGTGGGCGTGATCCTGCACAAGCGTCACGGCTTCGAGGTTCCCTACGGCCAGCGCCGGTTCGATATGGCTCCCATCAGCGATAACCCGGCCCAGTACGCCCCGGTGAAGGAGCAGGTCTGATGAACGCCACCACGCCCCCGCCCAAGCGCAAGCTGCTGGTCGCCACCACCTCGCTGGCCGGCTGCTTCGGCTGCCATATGTCGTTCCTCGACATCGACGAACGCATCCTCGATCTGGTGGAACTGGTCGAGTTCGACCGCTCGCCCATCACCGATATCAAGCATTGCAGCCCCAATTGCGATATCGGCATCATCGAGGGCGGCGTCTGCAACGCCGAAAACGTCCATGTGCTCCATGAGTTCAGAAAGAACTGCAAGATTCTGATCGCCATGGGGGCCTGCGCCATCAATGGCGGCCTGCCCGCCCAGCGCAATTCCCTGGATATCCGCGACATCCTGGCGGCCGTCTACGCCCGTCCGGGGCGTGGCGTCCATATCCCCAACGATCCCGAGATCCCGCTGCTGCTGAACGAGGTTCATCCCCTGCACGAAGTGGTCAAGATCGACTATTTCCTGCCCGGATGCCCGCCCAGCGGCGACGCCATCTGGAAATTCCTCACCGATCTTCTGGCCGGTCGCACGCCCACCCTGGGCCATGGCCTGATCCACTACGATTGAACAAGGGGCGACCGTCATGAAGCATCAATTCGAACTGGAAACCGCCCAGAATCCCGAGGCGCTGAAGCGTATCGTCATCGAGCCGGTGTCGCGGGTCGAAGGCCACGGCAAGGTCACCATTCTGCTGGACGACAAGAACAAGGTCCATCAGGTTCGCCTGCACATCGTCGAGTTCCGGGGCTTCGAGAAGTTCATCGAGGGGCGGCCCTATTGGGAAGTGCCGGTGCTGGTCCAGCGTCTGTGCGGCATCTGTCCGGTGTCGCACCATCTGGCCGCCTCCAAGGCCATGGACATGATCGTCAACGGCGGCATCCTGACGCCGACGGCGGAAAAAGTCCGCCGGCTGATGCATTACGGCCAGATGCTGCAAAGCCATGCCCTGCACTTCTTCCATCTGTCGTCGCCCGATCTGCTGTTCGGCTTCGATTCCGACGTGGCCAAGCGCAACATCGTCGGCGTGGCGGCGGCCAATCCCGACGTGGCCAAGATGGGTGTGCTGCTCAGGAAGTTCGGCCAGGAGGTGATCCGCGTCACCTCGGGCAAGCGGGTTCACGGCACCGGCTCGGTGCCGGGCGGCGTCAACAAATCGCTGACCCTCGAGGAGCGCGACTATCTCCTCAAGGATGCCGACCAGATGATCGCCTGGAGCCGCGATGCGGTGCGCATCATCAAGCAATTGCACAAGGCCAATCCGGCCCTTTACGACAGCTTCGGCGACGTTCCCTCCACCTTGATGAGTCTGGTGGATGAAGACGGCGGTCTGGACTTCTATCACGGAGCGCTACGGGCCCGGGACAAGGACGGCGAGGTCATCTTCGATCAGGTCAGCTACCAGGGCTACAATTCGCTGCTGACCGAGGGCGTCAAGCCCTGGAGCTATATGAAGTTTCCCTTCATCACCACCTTGGGCGAGGAGAAGGGCTGGTACAAGGTCGGCCCCCTGGCGCGCATTCAGAATTGTACCCGCATCCCCACGCCCCAGGCCGAGGCGGAGCGGGTGGAATTCGTGGCCTATGGCGGCGCCAGGCCCATGCACGGCTCGCTGGGCTTTCATTGGGCGCGCATGATCGAGATGCTGTGCGCCGCCGAGACCATCAAGGATCTGCTGCTCGATCCCGACATCATGGGCACCGAGCTGATGGCCGAGGGGCCGCGCCGGGGCGAGGGCATCGGCGTCATCGAGGCGCCGCGCGGCACGCTGTTCCACCATTACCGGGTGGATGAGAACGACGTGGTCACCTATGCCAATCTGATCGTGTCGACCACCAACAACAATACCGCCATGAACGTGGCGGTCCGGGACGTGGCCAAGCATTATCTGACCGGCCATGAACTGACCGAGGGGCTGCTCAACCATATCGAAGTGGCCATCCGCTGCTTCGATCCTTGCCTGTCCTGCGCCACCCACGCCCTGGGCAAGATGCCGCTGGAAGTGTCCCTGGTGAATGCCGAGGGCGTCGAGATCGACCGTCTGACCAAGGATGGCGAGGGGCGGATCGGCAATGGGGGCGCGTGATGGCACGATTGCGGGGTGTTGTGGAGTGACCGCTCCCACCCTGATCTTCGGCTGGGGCAATCCGTCTCGGGGCGACGATGCCCTGGGGCCGGCCCTGCTGGATGCGGTCGAGTCCCTGCGCGACGCCCACCCCGAATGGGGGCGGGTGGAACTGCTGACCGATTTCCAGCTCCAGGTGGAGCACGCGCTGGATCTGGACGGGCGCGACCGTGTGCTGTTCGTGGATGCCTCGGCCTCGGCACTGGATGCGCCATTCAGCGTCAGGCGGTTGCAGCCCGGCCGGGATTCAAGCTTTACCTCCCATGCCTTGTCGCCCCAGGGCGTCATGCATGTGTACGAGGAGATCAAGGCCAAGGCGCCGCCGCCTTGTGATCTGCTGGCCATCGCCGGCGACGCGTTCGAGTTGGGAACACCGCTGAGCGCGGGAGCCAGGGCCAATCTGGATGCGGCCCTGGCCTGGACCTGCGCATGGCTGTCCGGCGGGAATGGCGAGTGATCGCCGGGGATTGAACTTGCATAGTGTCCCGGCGCGATCGCCTCGCCGGTGACGCCCGACCAAGAGGAAGTGGATTATGTCCGATACCGACATTGTTGCGCGCCTGCATTCCTTTCCCGCCCCGCCCTGCCGCTGCGGCAGCGCCCCCGAGCACCACGAGCGGAACTGCCTGGTCGGTCTGCTGGCCGAGGCCGCCTCGGAACTGGAAGCGCTTAAGGCTGAAAACAAACGCCTGTCGGCCATGACCGTCCTGGGCGCGCCCAGCCAGGCCCGCTTCGCCGACCGTAACGTCTGTCTGGAACAGCGATGACGAGAAGGCTGATCCGGCCCCGGTTCTGCTCAGTCCCGGTCTTAAATCCGAGATCGTCGCCTGGAAGCATTCCCTGGACCGGGTCGACACCTTCGGTCCCGGCGATGTGGAGACCTTCCAGAACCGGGCGCTGAACATCGCCCGGCGGATCAAGGAAGAGATGCCGGATTGGAAGGTGGTCTATATCGACCGCACCAAATCGGGCGCCGATATCCGCAATAAGGATTACTTCGAGCACGAAGTCACCCTTTGAAGGTCGAACTGAAGGCCGGCGCTCCGCCCAAGCCTGAATTCGGAGCGCCATGCAACGGCTGCGGCGTGTGTTGCGCCCTGGAGCTCTGTCCCCTGGGCATCCTGCGGTTCGGCCGCATTGCCGGGCCTTGTCCGGCCCTGGATTGGGACGGCGAGCGTTATGTCTGCGGGCTGCTGCTGCGCCGGACCCGAGGCTGGTCCCGGCGGCTGGTGGCGCGCTGGATCGCCGCCGGCAAGGGCTGCGACTGCCGGGCCGAGATCGACGGTTAGGGCTGACTAAGTCTCGTAGAACTTGGACAGGCCGCAGGCCAGGCAAATGCCGATGACGCCCGTTTCCGATTGAGAGGAATAGCGCATGCGGCTGCCGCAATTGGGGCAATTGTCCGGGCGCGTTGCCTTGGCCGGCGCCTCCGGGATCGGCGGCGGGGAGGAGGGCAGGGTGCTGCGCCGGAGCAGCGATTTGACCCGGGCCAGCAATTCGCGGCGGTCGCAGGGCTTGCTCATGAAATCATCGGCGCCCACCCCAAGCCCATGGACCTTGTGATCCATTTCAGTATGGCTGGACAGCATGATGATGCCGATTCCGATATTGGCGGCACGCAGCCGATAGGCCAGGGTGTAGCCATCCTCGCCCGGCATCTCCACATCCATTACCACCAGGTGCACCGGCTTGGCGGCCATGGCCGCCCACATCTCGGTGCCGTCGGCGCAGGGCGTGACGGTAAAGCCCTGGTTTCCCAGGAAGCGCGCCAGAATATCGCGGACGGTGATGTCATCGTCGACGATCAGGATATGAAACTGGGAGAGTGAGGGCGTCGGGCTGGTGGACATGCTCGGAAATGGGGGCTGGAGATATTAGGGATAGTCCTTACCATACCCCCCGGCCAAGCAGCCACGACTTCCCGACGGGGCGGCTATTCCACCGACGCCACGTCGCCGCGCGCGATGGTCAGGGCTTTGACCAGGGCATGAACCCGCATGCCGGCGGCCAGATTCAACTGCGCCTGAGCCAGGGCGGTGATCTGCACCCATAGCCGGGTGGGACCGCAAGCCAGGACCACGTCCACCAGGAAGGAATCCGCCGGACTGACCGAGACCACGCTGGCCGGCAAGACATTGCGGATGCTGACTCGTTCCGGGGCGTCGATGGCGATGGCGATGTCGCGGGCATGGATGCGGACCCGGATTCTGGCGCCCACCGGCAGCTCCGATTGGCTGACCAGCAGGGTTCCGCCCGGAAAGGACAGGCGCGAGATGCCGAAACTGGAATCATGGCTGGCGATGATGGCCGAGACGACCGCGCCGGCCTCGTAACGGCCGGTCAGGGGCCGCAGGCCGGGGTCCGAAAGCAGCACCTCCAGCGGCCCCGCCGCCGCCATCCGCCCCTGATCCATCAGGGCCAGGGTATCGGCAAGGCGCAGCACCTCATCCATGGAATGGCTGACATAGAGGATCGGAGTGGAAAAACGCCGCGACAATTGGGCGATGAAAGGCAGCAACTCGGCCTTGCGGGCCGGATCCAGGGCGGCCAGGGGCTCGTCCATCAAGAGGATGCGGGGGCTGGCCAGCAAGGCGCGGCCGATGGCCACTCGCTGCTTCTCGCCGCCCGACAGCTTGGAGGGGTGGCGGTCCAGCAGGTGCTCGACGCCCAGAACCTCCACCACCTGATCGAAGGATTGAGTGCGTTCAGCGGCCGCCAGCCGCTTCATCCCGAATTCCAGATTGCCCCGCACCGAAAGATGCGGGAACAGCCGATGCTCCTGGAAGACGTAGCCCAGGCGCCTGGTCTCGGGAGCCAGATCGATACCGGCGGCGGAATCGAACAGAACCCGGCCATCCACGGTGATGTGGCCGGAATCGGGGCGCGACAGCCCGGCCACCATGTTGATCACCGAGGTCTTGCCCGAGCCCGAACGGCCGTAAAGGGCGGTCACCCCCGGCCCGGCGCAAAGCCGGACATCAAGGTGGAAATCGCCCTGGCGGCGGGTGACGGCAAGGTCGAGCATCTCTAGCTCCTCAGCCTTGCCTGGACGCGGCGGGCCAGGAATTCCGAGGCCAGCAAGGCGGCGAAGGCTACCAGGACCGAGATGACGCACAGGCGCAAGGCCGCCTCGTCGCCGCCGGGAACCTGGGTCAGGGCGTAAAGGGCGATGGGCAGCGTCCGGGTCTCGCCGGGGATGTTGGAGACGAAGGTGATGGTGGCGCCGAATTCCGACAGCGAGCGCGCAAATCCAAGGATCACCCCGGTCAGTATGCCGGGCAGCATCATGGGCAGGGTCACCGACCAGAAGGTGCGAATCGGCCCGCATCCCAAGGTCCGTGCCGCCTGCTCCAATCCGCGGTCCACGCCCTCCATGGCCAGGCGGATGGCGCGAACCATCAGGGGAAAGGCCACGACGGCCGAGGCGATGGCGGCGCCTTTCCAGGTGAAGGCCAGGGTGATGCCGAACCAGTCGAACAGCCAGGAACCGACGATTCCCCGGCGACCCAGCAGCACCAGCAGGCCATAGCCCACCACCACCGGCGGCAGAACCAGCGGCAGATGGATGATGCCGTCCACCAGCGTCTTGCCCGGAAAGTCGAGGCGGGCCAGCACCCAGGCGCAACCCAGGCCCAAGGGCAGCGAGCCGGCCACCGCCCAGAACGACACCAGCAGAGACAGGCGCAGCGCCTCGATCTCAAGCGGTGTCAGGGTGAACATGGAGCAAATCCCCTCGGTTTCCTGCCGAAGGGTACGACCGGTCCCTCCTCTAGTCCAGCGGATAGACCAGCCGCTCGGGCAGTTCGTGGAAGCCGAAATTGTTCTTGCCCGCGCCCTTGACCGTATACATGGCGCGGTCGGCCAGACGGATCAGCGCGGCGGCATCGTCGGCGTCCTCGGGGAACAGGGCGATGCCGATGCTGGCCTGGACGTTGGCGGTCTGGCCGTCCAGTTCGAAGGGCTCGGCCATGCGGGTCACCATCTTGGCCGCGACGATTCCGATCTCGTCGCGGTTGTCGATATCGTGAAGAATGACGGTGAATTCGTCACCGGACAGTCTGGCCACGGTATCCGAGGTGCGCACCGACAACAGCAGCCGCGCCGCCGCCTCCTGCAGCAGCAGGTCACCGATGGCATGGCCGAAGGAATCGTTGACCTTCTTGAAGCCGTCCAGATCGATGAACAACAGGGCGAAGCGGGTGCGGTCGCGCTTGGCGGCCTTGACCGCCTGACTGAGGCGGTCAAGGAACAGCGAGCGATTGGGAAGGCCGGTCAAGGCGTCGAAATTGGCCTGACGCCAGACCTGCTCCTCGTCCTCCTTGCGGGCCGTGATGTCGCTGAACACGCCCAGCATGTGCGACACCGCGCCCTGGGCATCGCGAACCGTGGCGATGGACAGCCACTCGATGAAGATCTCGCCGGTTCGCCGGCGGTTCCAGATCTCGCCCTGCCATTGGCCGGTATCGATGATGCAGCGCCACATGTCGCGGTAGAAATCCGGCTCGTGGCGGCCGGATTTGAGGATATTGGGCTTGCGGCCGATGGCTTCGTCCGGGGAATAGCCGGTGATGCGGGTAAAGGCGGTGTTGACCGCCTCGATGGTGCCGTCGGGGCCGGTGATCATGATGCCTTCATTGGCGGTCTCGACCACCTTGGCCGCCAGTTGCAGCCGCTCCTCGCTGTTCTTGCGGTCGGTGATGTCGTAGACCCAGGCCAGATTGACCGGCTCGCCCCCATACATGGATTCGCGGATGGTGAGCAGGGTCCAGAACGGCGTGCCGTCGGCGCGACGGAACTGGACTTCGGCGTGGTCGACACTGCCATGCCGCTTCATGTGCTTGATGACGGTGGCGCGCTGCTGGTCGTCCACGTAATAGTCGCGGGCCTTGGCACCGATGACCTGGGGGCGCGGCACGCCGATCAATTCGGTGAAGGTGTGGTTGGCGAAGACGATCTTGCCGTCGCGACGGCGCGAGATGGAAACGCCGATGGGGCTGTCTTCAAGGACGCCCGCCAATCCGCCGAGATCAAGTTCGATCATGCCGGCAACCGGGAAACACGGTCACGCATCATATCCCCCCTCCCGGCTCCCCCCGGAACCGCAGGCTTTCGCCCCTGGGTATGCCCATCCCGAACCGCAACCAATATAAGGCGAGATATCGCTTCATGGATATACGCAAATATGACAGGTCCGCGTCGGGCGATCATTTCCTGTTGACCCGTCGGGGACAGGGGGCATAGTCCAAGCCTACGCTCGGATCATGGGATGCCCGGATGTTCACCTATGCCCTCATTGCCCTGGGAAGCGCCATCGGCGGCATGGCCCGCTACTGGCTGTCGGGGGTGGTGGCGACCGGCTTCGGGGGAAGCTTTCCCTGGGGTACCCTGGTGGTCAATGTCACCGGTTCGGCCCTGATCGGCCTGTTTGCCACCCTGACCTCGGTGGATGGCCGCGTCTTCGTGCCGGCCGAGTGGCGGACCTTCTTCATGGTCGGCATCTGCGGCGGCTACACCACCTTTTCCTCGTTCAGCCTGCAGAGCCTCGCCCTGGCCCAGGACGGCGAATGGCTGGCGGCGGGCATGAATGTCATGCTGTCGGTAGCCCTGTGCCTGGTCGCGGTGTGGCTGGGCCATGCCGCGGCGATGGTTCTCAACCGCTAGGAGTCTGTTCCATGCGCATACCCAAGGACGCGACCCTGCTGCGGATCTTTGTGGGCGAGGATGACAGAAGCGACGGCAAGCCCCTGTTCGAGGCCATCGTCCTGGAGGCACGGCACACTAATCTGGCCGGTGCCACGGTGCTGCGCGGACCCATGGGGTTCGGGCATTCCTCGCGGCTGCGGACCGCCAAGATTTTGAGCCTGTCCGAGGATTTGCCCATGGTGATCGAGATTGTCGACGCCCCCGAGCGGATCGAAGCCTTTCTGCCGCTGCTGGAGGCGATGATGGGCGAACGCGGCCTGATCACCTTGGAGAGGATTCAGGTTCTACGTTATGGGCCCAATCCCAGCGCTTGATCACTTTGCATATATTTCCGAGTGTCACATGACGTTTCTGAACGATTCCATGGCGCATCTGGACAAATAGCCATTTGGGTATAAGCTTTATGGCCTGCCGGAAATCGGTGTTCACCTTGGTGGCGAGCACCCGGT
>JACQAD010000263.1 GCA_016195125.1 Magnetospirillum sp. | reverse complement strand
TTGTAGCCGGCGATGTTGCGCACGCCCAGCTGGCTCATGGCGCGGTAGCGGTCTTCCATCTCGCGCACCGCCCATTTCAGGGCCACCACCGCCTTGCCCGGTTCGGTAACCACCGGGGCCAGCAGATGGGGGATGCCGTCATAGACCGACAATTCCAGCATCTTGGGATCGATCATGATGATCCGGCACTCTTCCGGGGTCAGACGGTAGAGCAGCGACAGGATCATGGTGTTGATGGCCACCGACTTGCCCGAACCGGTGGTGCCGGCGATGAGCAGATGGGGCATGCGGGCCAGATCGACCATCACCGGGGCGCCGCCGATATCCTTGCCCAGCACCAGGGTCAGCTTGGCGGCGGCCTTCTCGAATTGCTCGGCGGCCAGAAGCTCGCGCAGGTAAACCGTATCGCGGCGCGAATTGGGCAGCTCGATTCCGATCACCGAGCGGCCGGGAATGGTGGCGATGCGCACCGCCAGCGCGCTCATGGAGCGGGCGATATCATCGGCCAGTCCGATCACCCGGCTGGTCTTGGTGCCGGGCGCCGGCTCCAGCTCGTACAGCGTCACCACCGGGCCGGGACGGACCTTCACCACCTTGCCGTTGACGCCGAAATCCTCCAGCACCGATTCCAGCAGCTTGGCGTTCTGGGCCAGACCGTCCTGGTTGATGCGGACGTTGCTCTGATCGGGGGTGGGCATCAACAGGGTAAGGGGCGGCAATTCATATCCCGAGGAAGGCGGCAACGCTCCCAGGTCGAGATTACCCTGGCGCGCGGCCCGCTCGCGCTTGCCCGGCGCGGCCGGCGGCCGCTTGGGCTGGACCAGCGATCCGGCCGGGCGCGGCAGATCGTCTTCGTCGGCCTCCAGCGGCGGCGGCACGAAGGGATTGTCGTCCTCGTCATCGTCGGCGGGCAAAGGCGACATCACCGGTTCGGCCCGGACGGGGATGGGCCGCACCACCGGATCGACCCGGCGAATGCCCGGTTCCGGCTCGGCGAACGGATGGGCGCGCAATTGCGAGGCCGCCTGACCGGTAGCCACCGCCACCTCCAGCGAACGACGCCCCAGACTGACCCATTCGTCACCGCTCAGACCCAGCACGAAGATGCTGGCCAGCAAGGCCAGCAACGCCGCCGCCGGACCGGCGATCCAGGCGATCTCCGGGGGCAGTACCAGGGTCAGTCCCTTGACCAGCAGCAGCCCCAGGGCGCCGCCGAATCCCGCCGGCAGGGAATGGATCTCGGGCAGCGGCAAGGCCGCCAGCGCCAGCCCCCACAACACCATGGTCGGCGGCAGCACCATCAGCCGGAGAGCCCAACGCCCGGGCAAGCGCACCCGGATCAGCACCAGCAGCCCCCAGACCAGCCAGGTCACCGCCAGGATGGCTCCGCCCCATCCCACCGCCTGAAACAGAAAATCGGCGAAATACGCCCCAGGAAGGCCCAGGGCATTGGCGACCGGCCCGCTGGCGGCGGTATCGAAGCTGCGGTCATGGGGATCGGCGGTCCCTAACGCCGCCATGCCGGCCATTCCCAGGGCAAACAGGACCAGACCGCCGATCTGGGTGACGCGACGGCGCAGGAAATCCAGGGTTCCTCGCGGCAGGAAGCCGGCATTGGCCATGGTCTTGCGCGAGGGAGCCGCCATGACTGCGCCTATCCTCCGAGAATCTGGGACAGAATGGTGAGCGCCGTCTCGGTGGTGGCCAGATCGTGGACCAGGGCGACCCGGATGAAAGGCTGGCCCGGATTGTCGCCGGCCGCGTCGGCAGTGGCGAGATAGGCACCGGGCAGCACCCGGATCTTGCCCTCGTCCCACAGCCTTTTCGCGGCAGCCTCGCCATCGCCGACGTTCAGCCACAGGAAGAAGCCACCCTCGGGCCGGGCGAAACCGAAGCGTCCCTTGAGGAGCCGCTCGGCCACATCAAGCTTGGCGCGGTAAAGGTCGCGGGTCGGGCCCACATGGGCCTCGTCATTCCACAGGGCCGTCGCCGTCGCCAGGATGGGCATGGGAGTGGTGGGGCCGCCATGGGCGCGCACCCGGGTAAAGGCGGCGATCAGGCGCTCGTCACCGGCGATGAAGCCCGACCGCAGACCGGGTACGCTGGATCGTTTTGAAAGTGAATTGAATACCAGGACATTGTCCAACCCCTCACCCAGGGCGGCACAGGCGGCCAGGGCGCCCACCGGCGGCGCCTTGTCCCAGATCTCGGAATAGCATTCGTCCGAGGCCAGGACGAAGCCATAGTGCCGGGCCGCACGGATACTGCGCTCCAACAGGGCCAGATCGGCCACATTGCCCTGGGGATTGGCCGGGCTGCACAGAAAGGCCAGCGCGGTACGCTCCAGCACCTCGGGCGGCAGGGCCGAATAATCGGGCTGGTCCGAGGGCGAGCGGGCGCCCGGCACGAAGACCATCTCGCCCCCGCCCATGACGGCGGCGCCGCCATAGACCTGATAAAAGGGATTGGGCATCAGCACGTAGGGCTTGGCGCCCTGACGCTGACCGCAAACCGTCTGGGCGATCAGATAAAGACCCTCACGGGTGCCGGCCAGCGGCAGGATCGCCTTATCGGGATCGATCAGGCCGGCCGGCAGGCCATAGCGCCGCCCCAGCCAGCCCGCCACCGCCTTGCGAAAGTCCGGCGTGCCGTTTCCCGGCGGATATTTATTCCACAAATGCCCGTTGGCCGCCAATTGCTCGGCAACGATGGCGGGCGCCGGGTTCTGCGGCTCGCCGATGGCCATGTTCAGACAATCGGGCGTCGGCGGGCCGCCCAGCAAGAGGGCCAGTCGAGTGAACGGGAATTCCGGAAGCTGGTCCAGACAAGCGGGCAGAACGGGAGCTTTGATCATGGAATCGTCGGGCCTGCAGGCAAACGTTGGCAGAACATTCGAGTATTACCCTATATCCCGCCGTGGCCCCAGCGTGAAGTTGGAGGCTGGGCTTTGGACGTGTCCTCGGCGCCTGAGGCCCAAAAGACCGGAGCGAAGCGACGAGCGCGTTGAGCGCGCCGCAGCGATAGCGAGGACAGCCAAGCGTAAGCGCCGGCGCCTGAGGCCCAAAAGATAAAGAGCGCCGGGTTGCCCCGGCGCCCTTCCTTCCCGTCTCCCGCGGCGGCGGGAGAGCGAGGATCAGTGCACGGTTTCGCCGTGCAGAGCCAGATCCAGGCCTTCGCGCTCTTCCTCGGCGGTGACCCGCAGACCCATGACCATGTCGATGGCCTTGAGCAGGATGAACGACACCACGGCGGTGTAGACCAGGGTGATCAGGACGCCATAGACCTGGGTCATGACCTGACCGCCATTGCCTTCCAGCAGACTGGCGGTGCCGCCGATCTTCTCGACCGCGAAGACACCGGTCAGAATGGCGCCGGTGATGCCGCCGATGCCGTGCACGCCGAAGGCGTCCAG
>JACQAD010000262.1 GCA_016195125.1 Magnetospirillum sp. | reverse complement strand
TTTCATCAGCTTGCGCAGGCGCTGGTCGCCGATGGCGACGGCGAATTCATCGGGATTCTTCTCGTCGATGAACATCTGGGTTTCGTGCTGCTCGTCCTGCCAGCCCAGATAGCGCTCGGCCAGGGTGGCGGGTTCGCCCAGGATGGATTTCAGCAGGCCGGCGGCCTTGTCCCAATTGTCGCGCTTGGACCACAGGCTGAACTGGGCCAGACGGTAGCGGCCGTTGGCGCCTTGCTCGACGAAGATCAGCCACAGCCGCGCCGGACCGAACGCGGTGGCGATATTGGCCTGGGTCCAGGAATTATCGCCGCCATCGGCGAAGATGGAGCATCGGCGCAGATGATCGGCGGTGCGGCCGCGTTGCTGCTCCATCAGGCCGGGGCGGGCCAGACGGGGTTTGTCGGTGTCGGATTCGCAGACCAGGCGCTGGCCTTTGGCCAGCTTCATGACGCGGATATCTTCCAGGCTGGTGCCGGGCAGGGGCAGATCCTGGCCAAGCACCCTGACCTCGCGCTGATCGGCCCAGGCGGCGCCAATGCCGAGGCACGCCATCATGGTCAGCGTCCAGAGCCAGAAACGTGCCGTCATGGAAACCCCAGGCATATTTTGCATGCGCGAAGTATGACACGACGGGTGTGCCCCGTCATCGGGTGTCTACCGCAAGGGTGGCAAGCTTTTCTGTCGCCAGCCTGTCGGCGCCGGACGGCAGGGGGGCCTTGCGGTCGATGATCCAGGCGGCGATGTCGTCGATCACCACCTGGGCCTGAAGATCGCGCAACAGCATGTGCCAGCCATTGGGGTAGAAGGCGGCGCGCTGGTCCTGCCCCAGGCCGGGCAGGGCGGCGATGGCGGCCCAGGTGGGCTCGGGCGGAATGATCTCGTCCCTGGCGCCGTAAAGAACCAGGGTGGGCAGGTCGAGGCGGGCGGAATCGACCTGGGCCGCATCCATCAGATTCACCAGGCCGTGAATGGCATCCATCCGGGTTTCCTTGATGACCAGGGGGTCGCGGGACAGGGCGCGCAGCATCTCGATATTGTCCGAGGGCTGTATCTTCAGGCCCTTGCCGGTCAGCGTCCAGCCCGGCGCCACCTGATAGGCCAGCCACAGGGCGGCGCGCTGGAACCACCCCATGGAGGCACGCCCCCAAACCGCCGGCGCCGACAGGATCACGCCGCTGATCTCGGCGGGGGCGTCATGGGTGGCGGCCTCGATGGTGACGGCGCCGCCCATGCTTTCGCCCAGCAGGTAAAGCGGAACCTCGGCATGGCGGGCGTGAAGCAGGCGGGCGGCATCGCGGGCATCGGCGGCCATGGCGGCGGTGGACGACCACCAGCCGGGATGGGGGCCTTGGCCGAAACCGCGCTGGTCATAGGCGTAGACGGCGATCCCATGGGCCGCCAGGGCCTTGCCCGGTCCGTCGAAGGCATTGGCGTAATCGTTCATGCCGTGCAGGGCCAGCACCACCGCCCTGGGCGGATCGACGGGCAGCCAGGAGCGGAGCGGCAGAGTGATGCCGTCGGCGGTCATCATCTTGCCGCCCTCCAGGCCAGCCTCGCGGATGGGCGGGCCGGCGGGCTGGGTCTGGCTGGCGCAGGCGGAGAGGGTCAGGGCCATCAGCACCGCTCCCAGGCCGCGCATTATCGCGACGACGTCAGTTGCAGGAAGATGTCCTCCAGGTCGGTCTCCTCGGTGGACAGATCGGTGATGGTCAGGCCCGAGGCGGCGAAGGCATCAAGGATAATTCCGATGGGCGTGGTCGAGGGCCGATAGCGCAACAACAGGCGGCGGGCGTCGAGACGCTCGGGGCCGAAGGCGGCGAGGGCGGGCGGGATCTCGGCCAGATCGGCGGACAGGGTGACGGTCACCGCCTTGCCGTCGATGCGGGCCAGCAGGTTGGGGGTGGAATCGCAGGCCACCAGCTTGCCGTGGTTGATGATGGCGATGCGGTCGCACAATTCCTGGGCTTCTTCCAGGTAATGGGTGGTGAGCAGGATGGTGGTGCCGCTGGCGTTCAACTGGCGCACATAGGCCCATAGCTGCTGGCGCAGCTCGATATCGACACCGGCGGTGGGCTCGTCCAGCACCAGGACCGGCGGGGCGTGGACCATGGCCTTGGCCACCAGCAGACGGCGGCGCATGCCGCCCGAGAGCGTCCGCGCATAGGCTCCGGCCTTGTCGGCCAGTCCCACCGCTTCCAGGATTTCCATGGTGCGGCGCTCGGATTTGGGCACGCCGTACATGCCGGCCTGAACGTCGAGCAATTCCCGAGGCGTGAAGAATGGGTCCAGATTCAGTTCCTGGGGCACCACTCCGATGGCCGCCTTGGCGCCGCGCCCGTCCTCGTCGAGGTCGCGATTCCAGATGCGGACCTGGCCCGAGGTTTTCAGGACCAGCCCGGCCAGGATGTTGATGAGGGTGCTTTTCCCGGCACCGTTAGGCCCCAGCAGGCCAAAGAACGAACCCCGGGGAATGGCCAGGGAAATGCCGTCCAGCGCCCGTTTCTCGCCGTTTCTGCCCCTGTAGACCTTGACCAGGGATTGGGCCTCGACCGCAAGATCGGGGAGGCTGGTGTGAGAGAGTGATTGAACCATTGCCGCCAATGGGTATCATCCGCCCGTCACATCGGTCAACGGAGCTCCCATGTCCGCCGCAGCCGCATCCAGCGTTTCCGCTTTCGAAACCGTCACCGTCTCCACCGCCAAGGTCGCCTGCGATGGTGACGTGGCCGCCGGTCTCGGCCATCCCCGCGTGTTTCTCGACCTCACCGGCGAGGGCAAGATCGTCTGCCCGTATTGCTCGCGTACCTACGTTCTGGCCGAGGGCGCCAAGATCGGCCATCACTAGGCCGGTCTTCCCTTTCATCGCCAGCCCCGCATCGGCCGGGGGTATGCCGGCCCTCAGGTATGGCGAGAGCCTGTGAGCGCCATTCCTGCTGTCCAGGCTTGAGGAAAGGCCCCCCACATGACCGCTCCCCGCCATGTCTATCTGATCGACGGCTCGGGCTTTATCTTCCGCGCCTTCCACGGTCTGCCGCCCATGACGCGGCCGGACGGGGTGCCGGTCAACGCCGTCTACGGCTTCACCACCATGCTGATGAAGCTGCTGGCCGATACCGACGCCGATCATGTGGCGGTGATCTTCGATTCGGCGCGCAAGACCTTCCGCAGCGACATCTATCCCCAGTACAAGGCCCACCGTCCTCCGGCGCCCGAGGAGCTGGTGCCCCAATTCCCCCTGGTGCGCGAGGCGACGCGGGCCTTTGACCTGCCGGCCATCGAGCTGGAAGGCTTCGAGGCCGACGACCTGATCGCCACCTATGCCCGGCTGGCGACCGAGGCCGGGGCCAGGGTCACCATCGTTTCCTCGGATAAGGATCTGATGCAGCTGGTGGGGCCGGGGGTCGAGATGTACGACCCCATGAAGAATCGAATCATCGGCGACGAGCAGGTCCGCGAAAAGTTCGGAATCGGCCCCGACAAGGTGGTGGACGTCCAGGCGCTGTGCGGCGATTCCTCGGATAACGTTCCCGGCGTGCCCGGCATCGGCGTCAAGACGGCGGCCCAGTTGATCGAGGAATACGGCGACCTCGACACCCTTCTCGCCCGCGCCTCGGAAATCAAGCAGCCCAAGCGCCGCGAAAGCCTGATCGAGCATGCCGAGCTGGCCCGCATCTCGCGCCAGCTGGTACGCCTGCGCGTCGATGCGCCGGTGCCGGTGCCGCTGTCGGAGATGGCGGTCAAGCCGCCGGCCCCGGACAAGCTGGCCGCCTTCTGCGCCGCCCAGGGCTTCCGTTCCCTGGTGGGGCGCCTGGGAGGGGGCAAGGCGCCCGCCGCCGTGCCGGTGGCCTCGCCCCTCCATGCGTCGCAAGCGGCTCCCGCCGCGGCGTCGCTGCCGGCGATTGTGGCGACCGAATACGAGCTGGTCACCGATCTCGCCGCCCTCGACCGCTGGGTCGCCGCCGCCACCAGGGCCGGTCTGGTGGGCGTCGATACCGAGACCACCGGCCTCGATCCCATGAAAGCCCAATTGGTGGGCGTGTCCCTGGCGGTGGCGCCGGGCAAGGCCTGCTATATCCCGCTGCTGCACAATCCGCCCCAGGCCCAGGGCAGTCTCGATCTCGGCGGTTCCGGCCCGGCGGCGGAGGCGCCCAAGCTGATCGCCCCGGAGCAGGCCCTGGCGCGGCTGAGGATCCTGCTGGCCGATCCGGCGGTGCTCAAGGTCGGCCA
>JACQAD010000046.1 GCA_016195125.1 Magnetospirillum sp. | reverse complement strand
GTCCGACCCAAAGGGGTGGTATGCACCTAGTCTTATCTGTTTGGGGAATCCGTCCGCGGGTTCCCCAGGCGGTGCGCGGGCACCCCGGTCATGACCATCGGGCCATGGCATCGTGTCGGCGCGCAGGCGAACCAAGAACCGTGGCCAAGCCCCCCTGACGAAAAACCGGGGGCCTATCTGGGGATAACAGAATATGACGACGAGTTCCGGATCTGGATCTGTCTCGATCGCGATGTGTGGCAGTGGTGGCGCCGGTGTGATGACCGCCGCCAACATGTTTCTCGATGCTGCCGCCGAGGCGGGTTTCTACGCACTTTTCGGTCGCTCCTCCGGCCCGCAGATCAGAGGCGGCGAGGCAGCTGCGCTGGTTCGCCTGGGGGTTGATCCCATCACGTCGGTGGACGACACCTTCGACATCATGCTGGCCGTCGACTGGCAGGGCGTGCAGCGCTTTGCCGCCGAGCTGCCGCTGTCCAAGAACAGCCTGGTCATCTGCGACCCGGCGGCCGGCGACGTCCCCGAGGTCTATGTCAACAGCGGGGCGCGTATCGTCCACCTGCCCATGAAGGATCTGGCCAAGGCCATTCCCGGTGGTCGCCCCAACATGGTCGCTCTCGGCGCCGTTGCCGCCCTGATCGGCATGCCCATCGGACCGCTGACCGAGGTTCTGGGCAAGTCGCTGAAGAAGAAGCGCGCCGACGCCTACGAGGCTTCGGTGGCCGGCGTCAAGGCCGGTGCCGAGGCTGCCGCCTCCCTGGGTGACACCAAGAAGCTGGGGGCTCCCAAGGCCAAGGACGTCAAGCGCTGGACCATCACCGGCAATTACGGTGCCGGCCTGGGTGCCATTCGCGGCGGCGTGCGTTTCTGCGCCGCCTATCCGATCACCCCGGCCACCGAGGTCCTGGAATACCTCAGCTCCGCCCTGCCCAAGGTCGGCGGCGTGTTCGTCCAGGCCGAGGATGAGCTGGCTTCGGTCAATGTGTGCATCGGCGCCTCCTATGGCGGTGAAGCCTCCATCACCTCGACCGCCGGTCCCGGCCTGTCGCTGATGACCGAGGGCCTGGGTCTGGCCGTTGCCTCCGAGACCCCGGTCGTGGTGGTCGACGTTCAGCGTGTCGGCCCCTCCACCGGTATCGCCACCAAGTGCGAGCAGTCGGACCTCAACATCGCGGTCTACGGCCTGCACGGCGACGCTCCCCATCTGGTGGTCGCGCCCAACTCCATCGGCGACTGCATCTTCACCACCCAGTGGGGCGTGTATCTGGCCGAGACCCTGCAGACCGCCTGTCTGGTTCTGTCGGATCAGGCCCTGGGCCAGAGCCGCGGCATCATCGACGCTCCCGCCGATGTGGCCTTCGTCGGCAAGCGTCTGCAGGCAGTTGCCCCGGCCGAGGGCGAGGTGTTCAAGCGCTACGCCAACACCGCCAGCGGCATTTCCCCCATGCCGGTTCCCGGCCAGCCGGGTTGCCAGTACACCTCGGACGGCCTCGAGCATACCGAGACCGGCACGCCCTCGTCGCAATCGTCGGACCATACCCTGCAGCTGGACAAGCGCCAGCGCAAGCTGACCGGGCACGATTACGGCAACCATTGGGCCACGATCGAGGGTGAGGGCGACATCGCCGTCATCACCTGGGGCTCGTGCACCGGCGCCGCCCGTGAAGCCATCTCCCGCGCGCGGGCCGACGGCGTCAATGCCAAGCTGATTTCTCTGCGTCTGATTTCTCCCACTCGCCCCGAGCACATGGGCGATGCGCTGAAGGGCGTGAAGAAGATTCTGGTGGTCGAGCAGAGCCATCTCGGCCAGTTCACCCGTTACCTGCGTGGCGAATACGACCTGCCGGTCAAGCCCGAGGCGCTGAGCCGTCCCGGTCCGCTGCCCATGCGCCCCGGTGAAATCCACGCCCGCCTCCTGTCCATGGGGAAGTAAGACATGACCAGCTCCAGCATTCCCAATACCTACGCCGCCAAGGACTTCAAGTCCGACGTCAAGCCGGTCTGGTGTCCGGGCTGCGGCGATTATGCCGTGCTGTCCTCCATCACCAAGGCCTTCGCCGACCTGAATCTGGCTCCGCACGAGACCTCGGTGGTGTCGGGCATCGGCTGCTCGTCGCGCATTCCGGCCTATACCAACACCTACGGCATCCACTCCATCCACGGTCGCGCTCTCGCGGTGGGTCAGGGCCTCAAGCTCGCCCGCCCCGATCTGACCGTGCTGGTGGCCGGCGGTGACGGCGACGGCTTCTCCATCGGCGGTAACCACTTCCTGCATGCCTGCCGCCGCAATGTCGACATCACCTATATTGTCATGGACAACCGGGTCTATGGCATGACCAAGGGTCAGCCCTCTCCGACCACCGAGTCTGATTGGGATGCCTCGGCCATGGCGCCGCCCGGCGGCACCGGCATGACTCCGTTCCATCCGCTGGCCATCGCGCTGGCGGCCGGGGCGAACTTCATCGCGCGGGGCTTCTCGGGCGATCCGAACGGCACCGCCGAGATCATCGCCGAGGCGATTCGTCACCCCGGCTTCTCGTTCGTCTGCATCATGAGCCCCTGCATCACGTTCCGTGAAGAGCAGCGCGAGTGGAAGAACACCATGCGTCAGGTCGCTATTGAGCCGACCACCGATTCGGCCCAGGCGGCTCGCCGCCTGATGACCGATGACGGCTACAATTGCGGCGTCCTGTATCGCGGTGATCGTGGTTCCTATGGCAAGGAGAAGAAGGCTTCGTTCAAGGTCTCCGACCTGGATGGGGAATTCACTCTTTGAGTTCTGCCCCTGATTTCGGGGCGGTAAAGACCTCCGCCGAGCTTCTCTCCATCGCCCGCGCGATGGAGGAACGCTCGGCGGAGCGTTATCGTGAACTGGCCGATTCGTTCGAGGTTGCCTGCAATCCCGATACGGCCGAAGCCTTTCACGATCTGGCCGCCGGCGAGGATCGGCACGCCGCCGACTTCCCCGCCACCGTCGGTCCCCGGCCCGAAACCGTGCCTTGGGGCGAGGAAGACCCCGAGATCGCGGACCCCGACGCCGTCCATTACCTCATGCACCCCTGGCACGCCGCCGATCTGGCGCTGCGCCACGAGCAAGAGACCCTGGCTCTGTTCACCACCCTGGCGGAGAAATCTCCGTTCGCGGAAGTGCGGGCCGAGGCCGCCAAACTGGTGGAACGGGAAACCCGGCACGTGGCCGAGATGCTGGCCAAGCGTGATGCCCTGCCCACGCCTCCCAGGGATTGGTACGTGGACGAGGACGGTCCCAACTGGGAAGCCGGAGACTAAGCCCATGCATACGACCATCCTGCCCGAGGGTTGGGAAAAGCCGATCGGTTACGCCAACGGCATCCTGGCCGCAAAGGGCAGGATGCTCGCCCTGGCCGGGCAGGTGGGCTGGAACGCGAGCCAGGTGTTCGAGAGCGAGGATCTGGTGCCGCAATTCGAACAGGCGCTGAGGAATATCCTCGATATTCTCAACGCCGCCGGCGGCAAGCCCGAGCACATCATCCGCATCACCGCCTTTTGCATCGACCGCCCGCGCTATCTTGCCGTCCGCAAGGAATTGGGCGCCATCTGGCGCCGCCTCATGGGAAACCATTACCCGGCCATGAGCATGATCTTCGTCGCCGATCTGCTGGACCATCCCGCCAAGATCGAACTGGAAGCCACGGCGGTCATTCCCGACTGAGCCCGGCTCACCGCCAAGGCGCCGCTCCCCAACGGAATCTGGGATGCGCGAAGGGACCAGTCCCTTCGCATCTTCTTCTTTACCCTCCGCCTAAATAGAAATGGGGCCGGCAGTCGGGCAACTGCCGGCCCCGTCGGGCGGGTCGGGAACGGGAAGGGCGACCCGCCGTATCCTTTTTAGCCGAGCTTGCGCTGGAAGATCAGGCGCTGGGACGGCGTGAAGCCGCAACGGGCCAGGAAGCCGGCCAGATCGAAGCTGTTCCAGGGCAGCTGGGTCTGGACCTTTTCCACGCCGAGCGACGACAGATTGGTCAGCAACTGGCTCATCAGGGCGCGGCCGACGCTGTGGCGGGCATTGGCGGGATCGACGCCGATGGTGTCGAGCACGGCGGTGGACTGGGCACGGCCGAACTCACCGTATTCGGTCCGGGCCATGACGAAGCCGGCGAACAGGCCGTCAACTTCGGCGACCAGCGAGACGCGCACGCCCGATTCCTTGGTCACTTCGGCGATCTTGCGGGTGTAATAGGCCGAGCGGTCGCGGCGGGTGACCTTGCGGTCCACCGAGACGATGAAGGGGTAATCGGCCTCGGTCAGCGAGCGCACCGGCACCCGGTCCCGTGACAAGGCGGCGTAATCGTCGCCGCTGGGGTCGGACAGATCGACTTCGTCGCTGTCACGGACCTGCTGGGCCAGGGGCGCTTCGAAATCGGAGACGTTGTCGGTGCCGCGCTCGAGCACAAGGCGGGGAGCCAACTCGAAACCGGCGGACTGGAAGAAGCGGGTGATGGCGTGTTCGGTCCAGTCAGCCTGGCTGATCAGCTCCTTGATGCCCTTCTTGCGCATGGCCTCTTCCAAGGCGGTCATGAGCTTGCGGCCAACGCCCTGACCACGCTGGTCGGGATCGACGCCGATGGTGTCGACCACGCCCACGGGGCCCGAACCACCGAATTCTCCGTCCAGGATATGGGCGAAGGCATAGCCCTTGAGAACCGGGCCGTCGGCGGCGGCGATGGTCACGAAGCTGGCGGGATCAGCACTGGCGGCGGCCATGCGCTTTTCATGATAGTTGCGGCGCGGCTTTCCGGTGAGGCGGCGATCCAACTCGATCACACGCTCAATGTCGGTGGCTACGATGTCGCGGATAGTGGTGGTCATGGAATTCGCGAACCTCCCCCGTCTCTTGGGTCCACCGGTCTGTTTTGGCCGGGAGCCGCCTCTTGACGACATCCCTTGGCGGGCGGTACCCTGTTAAATGAATAATTCGGTACGATAATACCGAATTTAAACCGGCGGTCAAGAGGAGCGTGATCATGAAGTGGGAGTTTCCTGGACGGGTGGCGGTGGTCACCGGCGGAATGCGCGGAATCGGTCGCACCATCGCCGACGGATTACTGGCCGGCGGCGCCGAGGTTCACGTCTTCGATCGCGAGACCGGCGAGCTCCCCAAGGGAATGACGGCCCATGCGGTCGATGTATCGAACTCGGCCTCGGTCAACGAGGCCTTCGCCACCATCGGCAAGCCGGTCCATCTGCTGGTCAACAACGCCGGCATCACCCGTGACCGGACCTTGCTGAAGATGAGCGACGATGAATGGTCGTCGGTGATCAACGTCAACCTGACCAGCGCCTTCAACACCATCCGCGCCGCCGGGCCGGGGATGGTCCAGGCGGGGGTGGGCCGGATCGTCAACATGATCTCCATCAACGGTTTGCGCGGCAAGATGGGCCAGGGCAATTATGCCGCTTCCAAGGCCGGCATGGTCGGCCTGACCAAGAGCGCCGCCAAGGAACTGGGCCCCAAGGGCGTGACTGTCAACGCCGTGGCGCCGGGCATGGTGCTGACCGAGATGACGCTGAAACTGGACCAGCAATTCCGCGACCGCGCCCTGGCCGAGGCGGCGCTGAGCATTCTTCCCGACACTGCCGATATCGCCAATGCGGTGCTGTTTTTGCTGTCTGATGCGGCACGCTGCATCACCGGTGAGATCATCAAGGTGGATTCTGGGCAGTACATCTGACCCGATTGCCGCTGACGGGAATTCGGTCTACCGTTGGAGGGACGCGGAAACTCTGTAGGGGGGAATCATGAATGCTCGGATGGTGGGGTTGGTGACGGGTGGGCTATTGCTGGCGTCCTGCACCCAGGCGCTGATTCCGCCGACCATGGCTGATGAGGTGGGAAAGACCGCCCCTTCCGTCACCGATTCCTATGTCAGGGGGGCGGTGAGCGGGGCAAAGCAGTACATCCGCAACTATCTGAGCATAAATCCCGATTGCTCCAGCATGGGCAATGCCAAGGTGATTGTGGTGACCGAACCCGAGCACGGGCAGGTGATCCTGGAGAGTGGCGAGACCTATCCCGATTTTGCCAAGGATAATGTCCGGGCCCGCTGTAATGACCGAAAGGTTCCGGCCGCTCTGGTTTTCTATCAGTCGGAGGGCGGTTTCGTCGGGACCGATCGCATCGTGCTGGATACGGTCATGCCCAGTGGAATGTTCTACCGCCACGAATTCACCATCAACGTCCGCTGATTCACTTCACATCTTCGCCACAAAGCGGGGCCATCCTGATCATGATCGGGATGGCCTTTTGGTCTTTCCGGGTAAGGGGAACAAAGGATTTTGTTAAGAACCATTCGCTAGAGTGGTGATAACGGGAAGCAGGCGAAAGGATGACGCCATGTGGTCTTCCGTTTCCGATACAACCTTGTCGGGCCAAATGGCCCATGAACGCGCGCCGATTTCTCGGGGCCGCAGGACTGGTTTGCGGAAATTCTCATCCTCCCCTGATGAATTCCGCTCTGATGATCCAAACATAAGGAAATGTAGACCCCGACCCTCTATCGTGGAGTGACGATATGCCCAGCAATGAAGATATCTTCACCCGCTACTCGCGAGCCTACGAGGGTCGCAAGGAAGTGGAGCTCAGCCTTCTGGAATACCTGGAGGGTTGCCGCGATGATCCCATGATGTACGCCTCGGCGGCCGAGCGGATGATTTCCGCCATCGGCGAGGCCGAGGTCATCGACACCGCCAAGGATGCCAGGCTGTCGCGGGTCTTCATGAACCGCACCATCAAGGTCTATCCGGCCTTCTCCGATTTCTACGGCATGGAAGAGACCATCGAGCGCATCGTCGGCTACTTCCGCCACGCCGCCCAGGGCCTGGAGGAACGCAAGCAGATCCTCTATCTGTTGGGGCCGGTGGGCGGCGGCAAGTCGTCGCTGGCCGAGAAGCTGAAGGCGCTGATGGAGGTCCATCCCATCTACGTGCTCAAGGCCGGCAAGGAGATTTCACCGCTGTTCGAAAGCCCGTTGGGCTTGTTCGATCCCGATGCGATGGGGCCCGTGCTGCTGGACAAGTACGGCATTCCGCGCCGTCGTCTGCCCGGGCTGATGAGCCCCTGGGCGGTGAAGCGGCTGGAGGAGCTGGGCGGCGACATCTCCAAGTTCAAGGTCGCCAAGCTCTATCCGTCGCGCCTCAAGCAGATCGCGGTGTCCAAGGCCGAGCCCGGCGACGAGAACAACCAGGATATCTCGACCCTGGTGGGCAAGGTCGATATCCGCAAGCTGGAGATGTTCAGCCAGAACGATCCCGACGCCTATTCCTTCTCGGGCGGCCTCAACCGTTGCACCCAGGGCCTGCTCGAATTCGTCGAGATGTTCAAGGCCCCCATCAAGATGCTGCATCCCTTGCTGACCGCCACTCAGGAAAGCAATTACATCGGCTCGGAAAATATCGGCGCCATGCCCTTCCTGGGAACGGTGCTGGCCCATTCCAACGAGGCGGAATGGCAGACCTTCAAGAACAACCGCAACAACGAGGCCTTCATCGACCGCATCTGCGTCATCAAGGTGCCCTATTGCCTGCGCGTCACCGAGGAATTGAAGATCTACGACAAGCTGATCGACACCTCGGAACTGGTGGATGCGCCTTGTGCGCCCGGCACCCTGGAAATGCTGTCGCGCTTCGCGGTGCTGTCGCGCCTCAGGGAGCACGAAAATTCGAACCTTTACTCCAAGATGCGGGTCTATGACGGCGAGAACGTCAAGGAGACCGACCCCAAGGCCAAACCCATGCAGGAATACAAGGACGCCGCCGGGGTGGACGAGGGGATGGACGGCATTTCGACCCGCTTCGCCTTCAAGGTGCTGTCATCGACCTATAATTACGACACCCACGAGGTCTCGGCCGATCCGGTCCACCTGATGTACGTGCTGGAACAGGCCATCAAGCGCGAGCAATTCCCCGAGGACACCGAGAAGAAGTACATGGAGTTCATCAAGGGCGAGCTGGCGCCCCGTTACGCCGAGTTCATCGGCAACGAAATCCAGAAGGCCTATCTGGAGAGCTATCACGATTACGGCCAGAACCTGTTCGACCGCTACATCGCATATGCCGATGCGTGGATCGAGGACCAGGACTTCAAGGATGCCGACACCGGGCAGCTTATGGACCGCGCGGCGCTGGACGCCGAGCTCTCCAAGATCGAAAAGCCGGCCGGCATCGCCAATCCCAAGGATTTCCGCAACGAGGTGGTCAAGTTCGCCCTGCGGTCCCGCGCCGCCAACGGCGGCACCTCGCCGTCCTGGACTTCCTACGAGAAGATCAGGGAAGTGATCGAACGGCGCATGTTCAGTCAGGTGGAGGAATTGCTGCCGGTCATCAGCTTCGGCTCCAAGAAGGACTCGGATTCGGAGAAGAAGCACTCGGAATTCGTCGAGCGCATGATGAGCCGCGGCTATACCGAGCGCCAGGTCCGCCGTCTGGTGGAATCGCGCCCAGATCGTCAAGGCGGTGCGCGACGCCTCCGGCGCCCGCTCCATTCAGGACATCGACAGCGGCGAAAAGATCAGGATTCCCGCCGACGGCCTGCGCGAACCCAGCTTTCGCCGTGCCGCCCAGGGCGGTATCCGCGATTACGTGGTGCCCGGCAATAAGGATTTCGTCGAGGGCGACCGTATCAAGAAGCCCGAGGAGGAGGGCGGCGACGGGGGCGGCAATGACGGCAGCCCCGACGGCGAGGGCCAGGACGATTTCGCCTTCGTGCTGTCGCGCGAGGAATTCCTCGACATCTTCCTCGACGATCTGGAATTGCCCGATCTGGTGAAGAAGAAGATGAAGCAGACCGAATCCACCACGCCCATGCGGGCGGGTTATTCGGTCACCGGCTCGCCGTCCAATCTCAACATCGTGCGCACCATGCGCAATTCACTGTCCCGGCGCATCGCCCTCAATCGCCCCAAGCCCGCCGAACTGGCCGAGTTGGAGGCCGAGATCAAGGCATTGGAGGAATCGGGGACCGACCCGGAGCGACTCTCTCAATTGCGCTGCGAATTCGACCGCATGGTCGCCAAATCCAAGCGGGTACCCTATATCGACCCGCTGGACGTGCGCTATTCCCGCTTCGAGCATGTGCCCAAGCCCATCACCCAGGCGGTGATGTTCTGCCTGATGGACGTGTCGGGCTCCATGACCGAGCACATGAAGGATCTGTCCAAGCGCTTCTTCATGCTGCTGTACCTGTTCCTGAGCCGGCGATACCGCCATGTGGATGTGGTGTTCATCCGCCACACCCACGAGGCCGAGGAAGTGGATGAGGATACCTTCTTCTATTCCACCGAGACCGGCGGCACCGTGGTCTCCACCGCCCTGG
>JACQAD010000272.1 GCA_016195125.1 Magnetospirillum sp. | reverse complement strand
TTCCCTTGACGAAATCCAGGGTGCGGCCGAGACCTTGGGCGGCCACCATCTCCACCACCCGCTTGACCTTGGCCGGCTGGGCAATGGCCCGTTTCCACAAGGGCACGCCGCTGGCGGCGACGCCGCTCATCTCGGTGCCCACGGAAATACACGATGCCGCCACCCGCACCAGCACGGTGCCGGGTTCGACCACCGGATCGGCCACCTCCTCGACCAGGATGTCGCCCTGACGGATCAGAACCTGCTTCACGCTTCCCCCCTCGCCACATCCGCCAGCACCGTCTGGAAACGGCGGCGCACCTGCGCCGAATCGTGGTTCTCCGCCGCCGCCTTGCGGGCATTCTCCCACAGGCCAAGGCGCAATGGCCCATCCTCGGCCAGCCGGCGCATGGCCGATTTGAGGCCTTCGACGCCGGGCCGGTCGAGCACCAATCCCCATCCGGCGCGGCGCGCATAATCCACCTGCGCCACCTCGGGCGGTCCATAGACCAGCACCGGGGTGCCGGCCACCAGATAGGACGGCACCTTGGTCGGCATGGAGTATCGGATGAAGGCGACCGAAGCGGAATCGAAATTCACCGGCAGCAGCAAGCCGTCGGCGGCGGCCAAGGCGGCGAAATACTCGGGATCGTCGGTGATGGGAGGCTTGAAGCGGATGGCGGGCGACACCGCCAGCAGGGGCTTCAGCGGCTCCACCAGAAAGTCGGGAGCGTGGATGTCGAGGCTGGCCTCCATCCCTTCCGCCGCCAGCGCGGCCACCGCCCGGCAGCATTCGGCCAGGGATTGGGCCTGGGCGAAAGGCAGGATCGAGCCGGTATAAAGCAGCCGCAGCCGCCCGCTGGGCGCCGGATCGGGCTTGGCACAGGCCGACCAGCGGGCCACGTCGATGGTGTTCTGGAAGGCCTCGAACGGGCGGCCATAGCGCCGGGCATAGGCCTCGGCCATGGACTCGCCGATGGCCAGGCAGCGGGTGGCGACGCGGGTGGCCCGGGCCACCAGCCCCAACATGCGGCGGCGCTCGATGACGCTGAGCAGGCCCTGGCGGTGATGGGCCTCGACCCAATCGTCCATGAAATGCACCACCAGGGGCAGGTCGAAGCGGGCACGGATGGCCTCGATCAGCTCCATCATGCCGTTGCCGCCCAAGATGGTGTAGAGCACCTGCGGCCGGAACTCGCTGATCCAAGCCTCCAGGGCCGGCGACAGACGGCCGATCTCGGGCATGGAGGCGCCGAATACCGCCTGTTTGGCCGCCACCATCAGGCGACGCTTGGCCGAGGGCGTTTGACCTCCGCCCGAGGAGATGGCGCCACCGCCCTGGCCGCGCAGCCGCTGCAGCGGGCCCCAGGCCCGGATCTCGTCCGGTCCCAGGCGATAATAGCGGTCGCAGACCTCGTCGGTGGTCGGGATGGAATCGTCATGGACGCAGGCCAGCGCCGCCTTCGGCCAGCCCTGGAACAGGTTGGTGAAGGTGATGCCGCCGCCGGAAATGCGGTTGAAGGCCGCCGGCGTGACGAAGAGGACGCGCGGTGGGCTCACGGCGCCCCCTCGGCCCGGCGCAGCAGCCGCCAGCCCGGCCCCGAGGCCTCGAGGCCATAGGCCAGACCGGTGGAGCGCTCCAGCTCGGCCATGTCCAGATCGGCATCGATCTCCAGGATCAGAACCGGCGGAGTCTCACGCAGGCTCTGCCACAACAGGGCGCGCCAGTTGGGCAGGATCGGATTCATCAAGATGGGATTGGTGGTCAGCCAGTTGACCGGGCAACGCCGCTCCGCCAGGACGTAAATCTGTGGCAAGGTGCCCCAGACCAGGATGTAATCCTGGGGGGCCGCCCGCTCGGCCAGAACCGGCGCCAACTGGCGGGCCAGCAGATTACGGGCGATGATGGCGTGCTGGGATTGCGGCCAGAAGCGCAGATCCAGGGGAAAGCGCCGCCGCCCGGCCAGCCAGCGCGCATCCAGCAGCAGCATGAACGCCGCCGCCGCAAGCCAGAGAGCCCCGCCGACCTCACCGGCCAGGATGGACTGATCCACCCGCAACAGGCCCAGCCCGGCGACGATGGACGCGGGCAACAGCACCGGCACGAAATGCAGCGGCAGGAAACGGGCCTGAAGGATCAGACCGGACACCGCCCCGCCCAGCCACGCCGCCAGCAGCATCTTGGCCGCCGAGTCCGGCTCCAGCCATAGCCCGGCCAGGATCAGCACCATCAGCCCCTTGACCGGTCCCAACACGGTGGGCAGGAACTGGCGGGCATTGACCGCCATGCCGAAAAAGCGCGGCAGCAGGCTCAACGTCCCGCTCCGTCGGGCCAAGGCGACCACCAGGCGGCCGAGACGGCCGAACTCGCCCTGGGCCAGCTTGGCGTCGATGCGTTGGTCCAGGCTCGGCCCCTGGGCGGCGCCGGCGTCGCGCCCGCCCCGGCGGCTGGTGGCCATATAGCCGAGGATGCCCAGATTCTCCGCCTTCAGCAGCCCCAACCCGGCCAGCAGGGCGGCGAATCCCGCCAAAGCCGCCAATCCGCCGACACAGGACGCGCCGAACGCCGCCCAGGAGGGCTCGGCGAAGAACAGCACCAGCCACAGCGGCAGGTATTCGAACAGCTGGGTGATCTTGAACAGCAGGGCCAGGCCGATCATGGCCGCCACCAGGAATCCCAGCAGCACCGGATCGGGATGTTCGAGCAAGGCCAGGGCGGCGGCGAACAGAGCCAGATTGAGCGGCCGCATGGTCCGCTCGGCGGTCTCGTAATGGATACCGAAGGTGGGGACGGTGGCCATCACCAGCGACAGGCCCGCCGCGGCCAGGGCCGCACCTGATCCCAGGCGCGGCGCCAGAACTGCGTGGATTCCCAACGCCACCAGCATGTTGAGGCCCAGCGCCACCTTGCGGGCGAGAGCATCGGGATCGCCGCGCCCGAACAGGGCGAACCACACGACGAACAGGAATTTGGAGCCCAGCCGGGCACAGCCCATCAGCACGTTGAGCTGACGCTCCAGGCCGACGCCCCGGCGCCGGAACGCCGCCCAATAGGAATGCCAGCCGGCATCCTGGTGGCAGGCCAGATCCAGGAACGGCCGGTTCGCCGCCAGATAGGCCAGGCAGAAGGCGGTCAGCCAGAGGGCGTCCATGGGCCCCCCGCCTCAGCCGCCCCGGGCTTCGCGGACGATGGAATGCTTCTTGTTGATGCGCGTCGTGGTGGCGACGCGGGTGATGTCGCCCAAAACCCCCAGGCCGAACAGCAGCACCGACATGGTGCCGCCCAGGGCGTAATAGAAGGCGAAGGTCTTGGCCCCCATCTCGGCCAGCGCCAGGGCCGGCAGATCGACGCAGGCCACCATGCCCAGCACCAGCATCAGGAAGAACTTCACCGGATTGAAGAAGGTGATGCCCTGCAGGATCAGCTGGGCCATGCGCATGGAATCGCGCACATGGCGGACTTTGCTCTTGCCGACCCGCTTGGTGTACTCCATGGGCACGTAGCAGACGAAATAGCCCTCGCCGATGGCGAAGATGGTCGACGACGTGGTGAAGGAGAAGGTGTCGCACAGGAACGGAAAGAAGGTCATGGCGAATTCGCGGCTGAAAATGCGGAAGCCGCTGTTGGGATCGACGATCTTGCCCGACACCCAGGTGTTGATGAAGCCCAGCAGCATCTGGCGCGCCATGCGCTTGAAGGGCTTGTCGGTATCGAGCACGTTCTCGCGCGCCGCCACCGCCACGTCGAAGCCCTGCTTCATCTTGTCCACCAGCTCGCCCACCCGCTCGATGGGATAGGTGCCGTCGGCGTCGACGATGCCGATCCACTCGTACTGGGCGCAGAGGATGCCGGTCTTGATGGCGCTGCCATAGCCGGTATTGATGGGATGGCCCACCACGGTGATGCCGTCCACCGACTTGGCGCGCTGACGGGTGGCGTCGCGCGAACCATCATCGACAAGGATGATCTCGTAGGGAACGTCCAGGGTCGCCAGGGCGGCCTTCAACCGCTCCAAGGTGGCGACGATGCCGTTTTCCTCGTTATAGGCGGGGACGACGTAACTCAGTCCCGGCTTGATGTTCTGACCGTCAGGCACGCCATTCACCCTGTTTTTCGTAGCGCTCGAACATGTCGAGCCATTGGCTCAATACCCCAAGGGAGAAGGATTTGAAAGTTATATCCTCCTGGGCGGGATCGAGCCGGAAATCCGGCCGCAGCAGCCCGGCGCCCCGCGGCGAATCCACTCCCAGAAAGCCGAATTGCCGGGTGGGCGCGTTGAAGCCGCGCTTGGCCCGGCGAATGGTGCCCTCGGGAATGGCGCCCGCCATGGCCTCTTTCAGGATCACCTTCTGGCGGCGCATGTCCATCTTGGCCGATTCGGGCAGGCGGGCACAGTATTCCACCAGCCGGTGATCCAGGAAGGGCGAGCGCACCTCCAGGGAATTGGCCATGCTCATGCGGTCGGCCTTGACCAGGATGTCGTCGGCCAGCCAGGTCTTGATGTCCACGTAGAGGCAGGAATCGAGGAAATCGGCCCCCTTCACCTCGGCGAAGGCCTGGGCGAAGCTGTCATAGGGATCGTAATCGCCCAGTTCGGCCAGCGCCTCGGGCGACAGCAGCCGTGCCTTGTCGGCCCCGGTGAAGATCTCGCGCCAGGAGTAATGGGCCCGCCCGGCGTCGAGATCGTGACCGGCCAGAAAGCGGCGCAGCTTGTAATCCCAGCTGACCTTGCGATAGCTGGGCTTGAGCCAGCGATCCGCCGCCGCCAGGGCGCCCCGGCGCACAAATCCCGGCATCCGCGACCACAGGCGATGAATCTGGTCGGCGCGGTAGGTGGGATAACCGGCCAGCAGCTCGTCGGCCCCATCCCCGGACAGCGCCACCGTGACCTTGCGCCGCGCCACCTGATTGAGCAGATAGGTGGGCATCATGGAATTGTCGGCGAAGGGCTCGTCCGTATGCCAGACCAGCCGCGACAACTCACTGACGGGCAGGGCTTGCTGGCGCGTCACCTCGATATCGACGCCCATATGGGCGGCGGCGGCGCGGGCGAAATCGGATTCGTCGAAGCTGTCGTCCTCGAACCCGACGCAATAGGCGTGAACGCGGCTTGCGGATTGCGCCGCCATGGACGCCACCACCGAAGCGGAATCGACACCGCCGCTCAGGAAAGCCCCCAAGGGCACGTCCGAGCGCAGGCGAACGGCGACGGCGTCGTCGAACAGGGCCCGGAATTGCTCCGGGTCATGGGCGGCGCGAGGCGCCAGCACGTGGCTGGCCAGATCCCAATAGCGGCGGGATTCAAAACCGTCATCGTCCAGCCGGTACCAGGCGCATTCCGCCGCTCCCAGGCGCGAGACCCCCTTGAGGATGGTCTTGGGCGACAGAATGTAGCCCAGGG
>JACQAD010000316.1 GCA_016195125.1 Magnetospirillum sp. | reverse complement strand
GCATCCCCGCCCGCCTGCGCGCCATGGTGCCGGGCGTGTCGGTCACTTCGGTGGCCTTCGTCGAAGTGGACGAAGCCAGGACCAGCCCCGCCGCCTATGCCGCCAGCTTTGGCGCCAAGAAGCTGCCCTTCGACCTGATCTGGTTCACCGCCAGGGCCGAACGCGCCGATCCCTGCGCCCAGATGGAAAAGCATATGAAGAAGAAGGAGGCGAAGTAGAGCCGCCTACAGGCCCTTCTCGAAATCCGCCGGAGCCCGCAGATAGGCGCCGAACACGTCGGGCAATTTGGCCCGCAAATCGGCATCGGGATCGTCGGCGTCGAGCTTCCAGGTCTTGATCTTCTCGCAGAACATCTTGATCAGCTTCTTGTTGCCGGGAATGCCGAAGATCTCGGCGAACGTCTCCTCGCCCAGCTTTTCCGAGCCGATCTCCAGGAAGATGGGAATCTGCGAGAAATTGAGGTAGCGGACGATCTGGTTGATGGATTCGCCCGACAGGATGTGCAGATGGCCGGCCATCTGCTCCAGATCCTTGGCGTTCTGGACTTCCATGGCTTCCAGGCGGTCGCAATCGACGCACATTTCCCAGAACTTCTCGCCCATCTTGTCGTAGACGGTGCCGTGCAGGAAGTCGTAGCGGTCCTTGCCCAGGAAAGCCACGCCCTTGGCCGCCAGGGGCTGGGTGTCGAGCATCTCGCGCATCATGGAATCCGACAAGATGCGCTTGGCCGAATCCATGGAATGGCGGCCGATATCGGCCAAGGCGGCGATCCCTTCCGGGGTGCGCAAGGTGGTGACGCCCAGGCCCATCTCGCGGATCAGCTTGACCGGCAATTCGGCGAAACACGGGATCAGCGGCACCTGCCAGTCGTAATCGAGGTAATCCTTGATGGCGGTATAGAACTGGTCGGCCTGGGTCGGCGACGGTTTGGGGACTTCCATGTCGCCCCACTTGCCCGAGACCAGCGACTGGATCTTCTCCAGCAGGGTCTTGGGTTCCTTCTTGACCGGAATCGGGGCGGCGGGCTTATCGGCGGTGCCGAAGCGCTTTTCCGAATAGGCCTTGGCGCCGGACCGCACCACCATGCTGATGACCTGATTGAGCGAACGCTCGCAGCGCAGCAGCCCGTCATCGGTGGTGACGGGATTGCCGTCCCGATCCACCAGCAGATCCTGGAACTGGTCGCGCTTGGTCTTGATCAGCTGCATGCAGGCATACAGCAGGTCCGGCGTCGCCAGGACCGCGGCATAGGGATTGGGAAAGGCGGCCAGGGCCGGAATCAGCTGAGTGACCCGCGCGGTCACCGGCCCCTTGATGGTGGCGATGATTTCCTTGCGGTTGGCCGCGTCCTTGTCGACGGGCTTCGCCACGGGTTTGGCATTGGCGGCCATTGCGTCCCCTTGCCGAATGTAAGGCTCAGTCGCCGAGAACGGTGGTCGGCAACTGGTTCATCTTGGATAGCAGATATTCGAGATCGTCGTTCTCGAAATCAACACCCAGATCGCCATATTGTGTGAGCACCCGCTCAATCATGCGGCGAGAGAACCGCTCGCGATCATTGGGGCGTCCGTCGTATTCCATCTCGTAGGAAACGTCGATGGCGGCACGCATGGCGGCATAGAAGGCCTTGGGCAGGCCGGCCTTCTCGAACAGCGCCTCGAAGCCGCGCTTGCCGGCGTCATGGATCAGGGTGCGGCAGTTTTCCACCTTGATCTTGGCCAGCTTGGCGATGGACACCTCGAAGAAGGTGAGATCGCCCATGCACACGGCGCGCAGGATGATGGACGGGGTGAGGCGCCCCACATTGTAGAGGTGGCCCACCAGTTCGGCCACATCGCTTTCCGAATTGGACAGACCCAGCACCGCCAGTTCGCGGGCCTGGATCATCATGGCGGCGGCCGCTTCCGGCGTCAGATCGGGTCGCGCCATCAGATGCTGGCGCAGATTCTCCGACACCTTGGTCATCAGGCGCTCGGCCACCGTGATGGGCAGCACCTTGCGCTCGACCAGGGACTTGCCGACCAGTTCGCTTTCGCCGAAACGATCGACCACGCGGGTCAGGGCATTCTCGGTCAGCTCCGCCCCTTCGTTGGAGACCAGGGTGGCCACGGCGGTTTCATTGCCGGTATCGACCAGGGCATCGGCCAGGGTGGCGGAGACATGGGTGCGGCCGGCGACGGCCACCTGCTTTTCCGGGCTCTGGCTGCGGACGATCTCGATCAGATCCTCGTCGGTGAGAACCTCCGAGAATTGCAGCATGGGCAGCGAGACGTCCTCCACATCCCGGGCGAGGGACAGGGCCACGTCATGGGGAACCGTGGGGTTTTCCTTGAGCTGGCGCGCCAAGGCCTCGCGAACCCGGACCTCGGCATCGCGCACCATCAGCCGAAAGATATCCTCGGCCAGCTTGCGCTCACCCTCGCTCAACCCCTGGTGCTGAGACGCGATCTTATCGGCGATTTCGGCGCGAACATCCCCCGTCGGATTTGACAGGAGGCGTTTGACGTCTTCTTCGTTGAGCTTCTGGTCCACGGCTATCTTCTCTTGCCCCTCTGGCCGGACTATACAACGCTTCCCATCGGCTGAACAGGCGGGAAGGCGCCACCGGTATTTCTGACTTACATCATATCAGACAAAAAATCCCCAAGCACCTGCGGCCCACTCTTTTCCAGTCCCGCCGCCATTGCCTTGGTCTCGGCCCGCAATCCCCGCACCGACAGCCCCGGCGTCGTCCCGATCTCGCAGGAATGGCCGATAAACCAGCGCTCCAGCCCCTGGGCGGTGGCCTCCACATGGAATTGCAGACCCAGGGCCTTACGCCCCCAGGAAAAGGCCTGGTGGCGGGTCAAAGCGGTCGAGGCCAGCAAGGTGGCGCCCTCGGGTAAATCGAAGGTATCGCCGTGCCAATGCAGCACCGGCACACCGTCCACCGCCGCCAGGGGCGAGGCCCGCCCGGCTTCGGTCAGGG
>JACQAD010000271.1 GCA_016195125.1 Magnetospirillum sp. | reverse complement strand
GTCGTCGCAGGCGGCGCCGGGTCCGACGTCGTGCTGAGCGCCGCGCAGAAGCTACGCATCCGTGGCCATCTCACGGCGGCCGACGACATCCTCCTCAACGCCGGGTCGCAGCTCGTTCCGCACCAGGTCAGCGTCCAGATCGACAAGCAGGTCAAGGATGGCGCCGACACCATCAAGATCCAGCTCAAGCCCTACGAGTTGGGCAAGATCGAGGTGAAGCTGGAAGTGGCCACCGACGGCCGCGTCACCGCCACGGTCACCGCCGACAAGCCCGAGACCCTGGCCATGCTGCAAAAGGACTCCAAGGGCCTGGAAAAGGCGTTGGAAGATGCCGGTCTCAAGCCCGACAGCTCGGCCACCAGCTTCAATCTGCGGGGCGGCGAGCAGCAGCAGAACGCCGATCGCGGCAACAACAACCAGCGGTCCCGCCGTCAGCGCGGCAGGGGCGAGATGGGCACCGACGCGACCCTGGCCTCCGCCGCCGGCATCCAGGCCGCGCAGTCCCGCACCCTTGGTGGACGCTCCGGCGTCGACATCTCGGTCTAGGAGCGCGCGTCATGACCACCGTCGATACCACCAACACCACGAGCACCAGCAACACGACAAGCGGAACCTCCGCCGCCACCGGCAAGGCGACGCTGGGCACCAACTTCAATACCTTCCTGAACATGCTGACCACCCAGCTCAAGCATCAGGATCCGCTGTCGCCCATGGATTCGACCCAGTTCACCAACCAGCTGGTCCAGTTCTCCAGCGTCGAGCAGCAGATCAACGCCAATTCCAATCTGGAAAAGCTGATCAAGCTGCAGGGCGCCCAGAACACCGCCTCGGCCATCTCCTATGTGGGCCAGACGGTGGAGGTCGCGGGCTCCAAGCTGCCGCTGCAGAACGGTTCGGCCAGTTTCAGCTACACCCTGCCTTCGGCGGCCAGCACCTGTGAAGTTCAGATCAAGGATTCGTCGGGCAATCTGGTCTACAAGACCAGCGCCGATACCACCGTCGGCCAGCACCAGCTGCAATGGGACGGCACCGACACCGCCGGCAAGACCCAGACCGACGGCCTGTACACCATCAGCGTCCTGGCCAGCGGCAAGGATGGCAGCACTCTCGCCACCACCACCAGCGTCTACGGCACGGTGACCAAGCTGACCAACGACGCCACCAACGGCGCCACCCTGGAAATCGGCGCGGGGACCGGTGACGCCAAGATCACCGTCACCCCCGACAAGGTGCTGAGCGTGGTCGACGGCAAGTCCGGCTACGACGCAGCCCAACTGGCCTACGAACAGCAGCAGCTGAGCTATTCCAAGCAGCTTCTCGACGCCTACAAAAAGGCGAACACCACCACAACGTCCGGCACCACGCCCTAGGCGGTCGCCAGTAGAAGTACGATCAGGAGGATATCATGAGCTTATACGGCGCATTGTTCTCGGGGGTCTCCGGCCTGGCTTCGCAGTCCAGCGCCATGGGTGCCATCTCGGATAACATCACCAACGTCAACACCACCGGCTACAAGGGTGCCCAGGTGGCGTTCCAGACCCTGGTGACCAAGCAGGTGTCCATCACCGAATACTCGCCCGGCGGCGTCCAGTCCAAGCCGCGCGCCGCCATCGACGTGCAGGGCCTGTTGCAGGCTACCAGCAACTCGACGGATATCGCGCTGTCCGGCCAGGGCATGTTCGTGGTCAATACCGACTCCGATCCCGCCACCTCGGGCAACGGCATGTTCGCCTATACCCGCGCCGGCTCGTTCAAGACCGACAAGCAGGGCTACCTGACCAACACCTCGGGCTTCTACCTGCAGGGCTGGCCGCTGACGCCCACCAACAACAACGCCCTGGCCAAGCCGACCGAGACTACCATCGACGGCAACACCTATATGAAGGCGTATAAGGACTCGACGGGTAACTTCCACTACGTCAACCAGAACATCATCAACCCGCAGGAAATGAAGTCCCTCAATCTGAAGACCATCGGCGGCACCGCCGATCAGACCACTCAGATCAAGATGGGCGCCAACCTGCCGTCGGGCGATTCGGTGTTCAATCCGGCCACCACCGGCTCCAGCGGCCTGCACGAAACCAGCGTGCTGATCTACGACTCCCTGGGCGACACCCATAATTTCAACGTGGATTGGGCCAAGACCAACGCCAACCAGTGGGACGTCCAGACCCAGACCAACCTGTTCGGCGCCAATCAGAACGGCTTCACCGATGCCGTCCAGGACGCCACCGCCGTGGTCTCCGTGCTGGGCAGCGCCTCGGGCGCCACCACCACGGCCATCGCCGCCGGCGTCAAAATGGGCTTCTTCAACAGCGGCGGCGTCCTGGCCATGCCGACCGGCACCCTGGCGGCCGCCAACGCCCTGCCGGTGGGCTCGGTGTTCCAGATCAGCGGCGCCACCACCTCGGCCAATAACGGCACCTATGTGGTCAAGACCGGCCTCACCACCTCGGCGGCTCCCAATGCCGGTACCGGTCCCACCAATGCCGCCGCCGCCAATACCACCGTGGTCCGCAACGGCACCACCTCGACGGTCACCTTCACCGCCATCACCAACCTCACCGCCACCACCGGTACCGCCACCGTCGCCGCGACGCTGGGCTGGGCGGTGGGCGATTCGGTTTATCTCAGCAATGCCGGCGGTTCCGGCTATTACACGGTTACCGCCGTGCCCGGCGCCTTCCCCGGCGCCTATTCCCTGACCTCGGCCGATACCATCAATATCGACACGGCGCCCTTCGAGGTGCAGCGCGGCCTGCAGCCGCCGGCCGGCTCCGCCAGCCTGGACGTGCTCGACAGCGCCGGCCTGGTCTATGGCAGCCAGGGCCGCCTGGACTTTACCGCCTCGTCGCGGGCCGACGTGCTGGCCATGAACGGCAAGACCATGACCATGACGGTCAACGGCAACTCGCTGAAGGTGTATTTCGACACCACCGGCGCGGTGGCGCCGTCGGCGACCAAGAATGTGGTCATCAATCTCAGCAACGCCGCCTACAAATCCGGTTCGGACGTGGCTACCCTGGTGGCCAATGCGCTGCGCAATCCGCGCAATTGGGACAGCACCACCAACGCGGTTCTGCCCGCCAACGTGGTAACCGCCGGCAATACCCTGCCGCTGTTCGTCGCCACCGGCGGCGAGGTCCAGATGATCCAGCAATCGGGCGGTTCGTCGGTGTCGGTGGACGTCTCCGGCCTGGGCTCGTCCTGCACCCAGTCCCAGGCTCGCCAGTGGAGCTCGGCCATTCCGTCGGTCGATACCATCACCGGCACCTTCACCATCAATCAGATCACCCAGACCAATCCGGCCATCACCTTCAACGGCGACGGCACGCCCAAATCCATCAATGTCGGCAAGATCGGCCTGATCTGGGCCAACGGCGCCCAATCCATGATGCAGATCCCCAACGGCACCGGCGCCGATACCCGCATCAACTGGTTCGTGGGCAACGCCTCGCAGGCCGACGGCATGACCCAGCTGGGCGGTACCTACCAGCTGTCCTACATGACCCAGAACGGCGCCAAGTTCGGTAATTTCTCCGGCGTGTCCATCGGCACCGACGGCGTGGTCACCGCTCTGTTCGACAACGGTGTGCGGCGTCCGGTCTTCCAGATCCCGGTGGCCACCTTCACCAATCCCAACGGCCTGGAATCCCTGACCGGCAACTCGTTCATCGAAACCAACACCTCGGGCACCTACACCCTGCGCGTCGCCAACAATGCCGGCGCCGGCTCGGTGGCCTCGGCCTCGCTGGAAGCCTCGACGGTGGATATCGGAACCGAGTTCACCACCATGATCGTGACCCAGCGCGCCTACTCGGCCGCCGCCAAGATCATCACCACCGCCGACCAGATGCTGGACGAGCTGGTGCAGATCAAGCGTTAAGCCTTTCCCCTCTCGGGGAGTGGATCACCGGCGGCCGTCAACGGCCGCCGGTTTTGATTCCGGGCCTCTCCTTCACCCGGCAAAAATTGCCGGGCGTTAACCATCTCTTCAGCGACAAGACCTTAGTCTGGCATCTGGACACGTCTGCCGGCCGGCGGCATGCGTGTGCACGCGGATGGAGACGACGTGAACGCATTCCTGCAGATGCTGCGCGGCCTGGGGCCCATGCGGCTGGCCGCCATCGCTGGTGTCGGTGTCAGCATCCTTGGCTTCTTCATCTATCTGATGAGCCGGGTGGCGGCGCCGCAGATGGAGTTGCTGTACGGCGACCTGGATCTGGGTGATTCCAAGCAGATCATCGAGAAGCTGACCGCCGAGAAGATTCCCTACGAATTGCGCAAGGACGGCACCGAGGTCTGGGTGCCCAAGGACCGCAAGCTGGACCTGCGCGTGCGCATGGCCGAACAGGCGCTGCCCACCGGCGGCCGCATGGCCGGCTACGAGCTGTTCGACAAGCAGGACGCGCTGGGCTCCACCAGCTTCCAGCAGAACATGACCATGGTCCGCGCCCTGGAAGGCGAGCTGTCAAAGACCATCCGCTCCATCGACAAGGTCAAGGCGGCGCGCGTCCATCTGGTGCTGCCCAAGCGCGAGGCCTTCTCCCGCGATACCCAGGAGCCGTCGGCCTCGGTGATCCTGAAGATGCAGGGTAACGGCCGCCTGGATAAGGGCCAGGTCACCGCCATCCAGCATTTGATCGCCGCCGCCATTCCCAAGATGAAGCCGTCGCGCATCTCCATCGTCGACGACAAGGGCACCCTGCTGGCCAAGGGCTTCGAGAATTCCAAGGAATACCAGGCCCAGACCGCCGATGAGATGCGCCTCAACACCGAGGCCCGGCTGGTCAAGACCATCGAGGATCTGCTGGAGCGTTCGCTGGGTCCGGGCCGGGTGCGCGCCGAGGTGACGGTGGACATGGATCTGAGCCATGCCGTCACCACCGAGGAAACCTTCGATCCCGAGACCAAGGTGGTGCGCTCACAGGTCACCGTCAACGAAGGCGAGCAGAGCCAGGACGCCGAGCCCACGCCGGTGACGGTGCAGCAGAACCTGCCCGACCCCAACGCCTCGTCCTCGGGCAATATCCGCACCTCGTCCAAGAGCAACAAGAGCCAGGAGACGGTGAATTACGAAATCTCGCGCAAGACCAAGAACACGGTCCGCGAGATCGGTGAGATCCGCAAGGTCTCGGCCGCCGTCATCGTCGATGGTGTGCGCGAGCAGAGCGCCGACGGAAAGCAGACCTCGTATCGCGAGCGCACTCCCGAGGAATTGTCCCAGATCGAGGCGCTGGTCAAATCGGCCATCGGCTTCACCAAGGACCGCGACGATCAGGTCAAGGTGGCCTCCATGCCCTTCTACAAGGGCGAGGAACTGCTCCAGGCCGAGGAGCCGGGTGAATTCATCTTCGGCATGCGCCGCGACTTCGTCGAAAAGGTGGCGTCGAATCTGGGCCTTTCGGTGGTCGCCATCCTGTTCCTGCTGCTGGTGCTGCGCCCGCTCATCAGCCGGGCCATCGAGTCCATGCAGGGCCAGGTCGGTCCCGACGGCCGCCGCCTGCTGACCGCCGAGGGCGGGGCCATGCCGCAGCTGACCGGGCCGGGCGCCGCCGCCATGCCACAGCCGCTGGGCGGCGAGGAAGAGGTCATCGCCGACGAACTGATCGACATCGACAAGGTCGAGGGCCGGGTCAAGGCCTCCTCCATCCGCAAGATCGGCGAGATCGTCGACAAGCACCCGGAAGAGGCCCTGTCCATCATTCGCAACTGGCTCTACCAGGAAAGCTGATAGGGAACCGCCATGGGACGCGTCAAGGAAGACTACCGCAGCCTCACCGGCCCCCAAAAGGCGGCCATGTTCATGCTGTCCTTGAACGAGGAACACTCGGGCAAGCTGTTCGGCATGCTGGGCGACGACGAGATCAAGGAACTGTCCCAGATCATGGCCAGCCTGGGCACCGTCTCGTCCAATCTGGTGGAGCGCGTTTTCGTCGAATTCGCCGACGCCCTGTCATCGACGGGCTCGCTGACCGGTTCGTTCGACACCACCGAACGCCTGCTGATGAAGAGCCTGCCCAAGGACCGCGTCAACACCATCATGGAGGAAATCCGCGGTCCGGCGGGTCGTACCATGTGGGACAAGCTGGGCAACGTGTCCGAGCAGGTGCTGGCCAATTACCTGAAGAACGAATACCCGCAGACCGTCGCCGTGGTGCTGGCCAAGATCAAGCCCGACCACGCGTCGCGGGTGCTGGCCATTCTGCCGGAAAACTTCGCCATGGAAGTCATCATGCGCATGCTGCGCATGGAGGCGGTGCAGAAGGAAGTGCTGGACGGCGTGGAAAAGACCCTGAGGACGGAATTCATGACCAATCTGGCCCGCACCCAGCGCCGCGACGCGCACGAACTCATGGCCGACATCTTCAACAACCTGGACCGCAACACCGAGAACCGCTTCATGTCGGCCCTCGAGGAGCGCAACCGGGAAAGCGCCGAGAAGATCAAGGCGCTCATGTTCACCTTCGACGATCTCACCCGCATCGACGCCGCCGGCATCCAGGTGCTGCTGCGCTCGGTGGAAAAGGACAAGCTGGCCATCGCGCTCAAGGGCGGTGCCGATGCGGTCAAGGAACTGTTCTTCAAGAACATGTCCGAGCGCGCCGGCAAGATGCTGCGCGAAGACATGGAGGCCCAGGGCCCGGTTCGCCTCAGGGACGTGGATCAGGCCCAGGCCGCCATCGTGGTCATGGCCAAGGAACTGGCCGCCTCGGGCCAGATCGTCATCTCCGAAGGCCGCGAGGAAGACGAACTGGTTTACTAACCGGCGCCCGGCGTTTGAGGGAATTGGGGGCTGGAGCGCAGCGACTATGCGCGTTGAGCGCGCCGCAGCGTAAGCGAGGACAGCCAAGCGAGGGGACCGAGCGCCCGGCGTTTGAGGGAATTGGGGGCTGGAGCGCAGCGACTATGCGCGTTGAGCGCGCCGCAGCGTAAGCGAGGACAGCCAAGCGAGGGGACCGAGCGCCCGGCGTTTGAGGGAATT
>JACQAD010000264.1 GCA_016195125.1 Magnetospirillum sp. | reverse complement strand
GTCCTTGCCCACGGCCTTGGCCAGGGGCGCGGCCAGCAGCTTCTGGGAATACTTGTCCTCGCGGCCCTTGGGGCGGCCGAAATGGGTCAGCACGATGACCTTGGCGCCCTTGGCGGCCAGTTCGGTCAAGGTGGCGGCGGAGCGGTCGATCCGGGTGGTGTCGGTGACCTTGCCGTCCTTGGAGGGTACGTTGAGGTCGGCGCGCACCAGCACCCGCTTGCCCTTGACGTCCAGCTTGTCGATGGTCCTGAACATGGTTGGATCCCCCCGATTGTCTGTCGTTGAAAGTAGGAAGGGGAAGGCGCGGGCGGTCCCGGCCTTCCCCTTTGATCGGTCGGCCTCAGCCCTTGGCGATGTGCTGCAGGAAGCGCAGCATGTTGCAGGTGTAGCCGTATTCGTTGTCGTACCAGGTGACGACCTTGACGAAGGTGCCGTCCAGGGCGATGCCGGCCTCGGCGTCGAAGATGGAGGGCATGTTGCAGCCGACGAAATCGGTGGAGACCACCTTTTCATTGGTGTAGCCCAGAACGCCCTTCATCTCGCCTTCCGAGGCGGCCTTCATGGCCTTGCAGATATCCTCGTAGGCGGCGTCCTTGTTGAGTTCGACGGTCAGGTCGACCACCGAGACGTCCGAGGTGGGGACGCGGAAGGCCATGCCGGTCAGCTTCTTGTTCAGCTCGGGCAGAACCTTGCCGACGGCCTTGGCGGCGCCGGTGGACGACGGGATGATGTTCTCCAGGATGCCGCGGCCGCCGCGCCAATCCTTCGACGACGGGCCGTCCACGGTCTTCTGGGTGGCGGTGGCGGCGTGCACGGTGGTCATCAGGCCGCGCTTGATGCCCCAATTGTCGTTCAGCACCTTGGCGACGGGCGCCAGGCAATTGGTGGTGCACGATGCCGCCGAGACGATCTTCTCGCCCGCGTACTTCTTGTGGTTGACGCCGTAGACGAACATGGGGGTGTCGTCCTTGGAGGGGGCGCTCATCAGCACCTTCTTGGCGCCGGCCTTCAAGTGCTTCTCGGCCACGTCGGCGGACAGGAACAGGCCGGTGGACTCGATGACGATGTCCACGTCCAGTTCGCCCCACTTCAACTCGGCGGGATCCTTGATCTGGGTCAGCAGGACCGGCTTGCCGTTGACGGTGAGGATGTCGCCGTTCACGGAGATCTCGCCGGCAAAGCGGCCATGCACCGAATCGTACTTCAGCATGTAGGCGAGGTATTCGGGGTCGAGGAGGTCGTTGATACCGACGATCTCGATCTCCGGGAATTCCTTCGCCACGGCGCGGAACACCATGCGACCGATGCGGCCGAAGCCGTTGATGCCAACGCGAACAGTCATAATTTCCTCCACTTGGTCCGACACGACGTCTAGGCAGGCACGCCCTGGCGGGGGGCTTGTGAATGGGTGGCGCCGGCGCGCGTCTGCCGCGCGCCCAGGCCTGCGATGTCGGGGAACCATATTGCACAGAGTGACGTTGGAATCCAGTGCTCGTACCGGCCATGACCCGGTGCTCGCACCTGCCATGACATTGCCGCAATCCTGCCTGATACCAATCGGGGCCTTGTGCCGCCCGCCCGGTTGTGGTTCAACCGCAGGCACAATTGTCTCGGCCATGGGCGCGATGGCGCGCCCTGCCTATCGACGAGAAGGAACGATCGCTCATGACTATGCCGTTCGCGCGCCGCCCCATGCTCGCCCTCGCCCTGGCGGCGGGGCTGGCCGCCAGCCCGGCTTTCGCCGCCGACACCGTCGTCGCCAACGTCAATGGCAGCGAGGTCCGCATGTCGGCCCTGGCCGACTTTGCCCGCCAGATGGGGCCGCAGGCTCCCTACGAGGCGCTGCTGGAAGTGGCCATCAACAACCAGCTGGTTGTCGAGCAGGCCAAGAAGGAAAAGATGGATTCCGATCCCGAGGTCAAGGCGGCCCTCAAGCGGGTCGAGACCCAGCTGATGACCCAGGCCTACATGCAGAAGAAGGTCCGTCCGGCCCTGACCGAAGAGGCGGTCAAGGCCCGTTACGACCAGCTGGTGCGTGAATTCGTCTCCACCGAGGAAGTGCGCGCCCGCCACATCCTGGTGGAAACCGAGGAAGGCGCCCGTTCGATCATCGCCGATCTCAACCGCGGTTCCGATTTCGCCGAGCTGGCCAAGAGCCGCTCCAAGGATCAGGGCTCGGGCGCCATGGGTGGCGATCTCGGCTATTTCACCCAGAAGGACATGGTGCCGGAATTCACCACCGCCGTCTTCGCCATGCGTCCCGGCGAGGTCTCCAAGACCCCGGTGAAGAGCCAGTTCGGCTACCACATCATCAAGCTGGAGGACAAGCGCATGTCCTCGATCCCGCCCTACGACCAGGCCAAGCAGGTCGTGGCGCAGCAGATCGCCGAGAGCATCCAGCAGAAGATGGTCATGGATCTTCGCGAGAAGGCCAAGATCAAGCGCTTCAAGCCCGACGGCTCGCCCATGGAAGCCGGTAAGTAAGAAACCGATCCAGGCCCGGCCGCTTTCAATCGGCCGGGCCTTTCACTTTGTACAAACTGGGACTGCCCGCCATGACCGCCATTTCCCCCCTCGCTCCCGAACGCTTTCCCGACATGCCGGTCATCGACGGCATTCGGCTGGCCAGCCATGCCTGTGGCGTGCGCTATGCCGGACGAACGGATCTGCTGATGGTCGAAATGGTTCCCGGGACCGCCGCCGCCGGGGTCTTCACCCGCTCGCTCACCGCCTCGGCACCGGTGGAATGGTGCCGCGATGCGGTGGCCAAGGGCCGGGCCCGCGCCTTGGTGGTCAATTCCGGCAATGCCAACGCCTTCACCGGCTCGGTCGGCGTGGCCTCGGTCAAGCGCACCGTCGAGGGCACCGCCAAACTGATCGGCTGCAAGGGCTCCGAGATCTATATCGCCTCGACCGGCACCATCGGGGTGCGGCTGCCCGACGAGAAGATCACCGCCGCCCTGGGCGACGCCCGGGCCAAGCTGAAGGCTGACGCCTGGCACGAGGCCGCCCAGGCCATCATGACCACCGACACCTATCCCAAAGGCGCCACCCGCACCGCCATCATCGACGGCACCACGGTGCTGATCAACGGCATCGCCAAGGGCGCCGGCATGATCGCCCCGGACATGGCGACCATGCTGTCCTACGTCTTTACCGACGCCGCCTTGCCCGCCGGCGTGCTGCAGGATCTGCTGTCCAAGGGCGTCGACAAGTCCTTCAACGCCATCACCGTCGACAGCGACACCTCCACCAGCGACACCTTGATGCTGTTCGCCACCGGCAAGGCCGGCAACACCGTCATCAAGGATGCCAAGGACAAGCGTCTGGCCGATTTCAAGGCCAAGCTGTTCGACCTGCTCCTGGATCTGGCCCTGCAGGTGGTGCGTGACGGCGAGGGCGCCACCAAGTTCGTCACCATCCATGTCAGCGGCGCCGCCGGTCGCAAGGCGGCGCGCAAGATCGGCATGTCCATCGCCAATTCCCCCCTGGTCAAGACCGCCATCGCCGGCGAGGACGCCAATTGGGGCCGGGTGGTGATGGCGGTGGGCAAGTCGGGCGAGAAGGCCAGCCGCGACCGGCTCTCCATCCGCATGGGCGGCGTGCTGGTGGCCGACAAGGGCGAGATGGCCCAAGGCTACGACGAAGCGCCGGTCACCGCTCATTTCAAGGGCAAGGACATCGTCATCGAGGTGGATGTGGGCGTTGGCAAGGGCAAGGCCACGGTCTACACCTGCGACCTCACCCATGCCTATATCGACATCAACGGCTCGTACCGGACCTAACACTAAAGCATAGGCGGCGCTCGCCAAGCGGCGGGTTCTGTGCTTTGCTGTTGTCGGCTTTGCATCGACGGATGGTCGACATGACGGAACGGGGTTGCCGGGAACCCGGCACGGTATGGGCGGGACATCCGCTGCTGACGGCGCGGCTGCGGCTGCGTCCGGTGGCGGACAGGGATATGGAGCGCCTGCCGGAGCTTCTCGATGATTGGGAGATGGTGCGGCTGACCGCCGCCATCCCTCACCCCTACGGACCCGACGACGCCAAGGCCTTCGTCACCGATCAGGAAATCCGCCGCATCGAAGGCCGGGGCGTGGCCCTGGCGGTGGAGCGGACCACCGACAACCTGCTGGTCGGCGTGGTCGGGTTTGGCCTGGAAGGCGACGGCACGCCCGAATTGGGCTACTGGATCGGTAAGGAATTCTGGGGTCAGGGATATGCCACCGAGGCCCTGAACCGTCTGATCCGCCATCTGTTCGAGACCCTGGGCTATGACCGGGTCTGGGCCTCCTATCATCCCGACAACACCGCGTCCAAGCGGGTGCTGGAGAAGGTGGGGCTGACCTTCCTGCGCGTCGATACCTGCGCCATGCCGGCCCGCGGTGAAAGCGTGGTGGCCCCGGTCTTCGCGCTTCGCAAGGGCGACTGGCTGATGGTTCGCGCCCTGCGGCCGACCCTGCTGGTGGTGGCCGCCGCCCTGGTGGATTCCGACGGGCGCGTGCTGATGGCGTCGCGGCCCACCGGCAAGAGCATGGAAGGCCTGTGGGAGTTCCCCGGCGGCAAGATTCACGAGGGTGAAACCCCGGAAAGCGCCCTGGTGCGCGAGTTGGGGGAGGAACTGGGCATCGACGTGCGTGAAAGCTGTCTGGCGCCGGTGGCCTTTGCCTCGCACGATTACGACACCTTCCATCTGCTGATGCCGCTCTATCTGGTGCGGGTGTGGAAGGGCAATCCCGCCGGCCGCGAGGGCCAGGAATTGCGCTGGGTCCGCGCCGCCCGTCTAGGCGACCTGCCCATGCCTCCCGCCGACATCCCCCTGGTCGCCATCCTGCGGGAATGGGTATAATCTTTCCTCCGGGTTGAGGGGAGGCGGACATGGTGAACGCGGCGGTCCTGGTCATCGGCAACGAGATCCTGTCGGGACGGACCAAGGATGCCAATGTCGCCTATCTGGGCGCCGAACTGGCGGCACGCGGCATCATCCTGGCCGAGGTCCGCATCATCCGCGACGATCAGGCGGCCATCATCGCCGCGCTGGATACTTTGCGCGCCTCCTACACCTATGTCTTCACCAGCGGCGGTATCGGCCCCACCCATGACGACATCACCTCGGCGGCAGTGGCCAAGGCCTTCGGCGTCGATCTGGTGCGCGACCCGGAAGCGGTGCGTCGTCTGCAGGAGCGGCATGGCGCCGGGGAATTGAATGCGGCCCGTCTCAAGATGGCGGAGATCCCCCGTGGCGCCAGTCTGATCGACAATCCGGTCAGCGCCGCGCCGGGGTTCAGGATCGAGAACGTCTTCGTCCTGGCCGGGGTGCCAAGGATCCTTCAGGCCATGTTCGACGGTCTTCGCTCCAGTCTGGCCGAGGGGGCGGCGCAAATCTCGCGCACGATCGCCCTGTTGGTGCGCGAAGGCGATCTGGCCGATGGATTGACCTCCATTCAGGAAAGCCACCCCCTGGTGGAGATCGGCTCCTATCCCAATTTTACGGCGAAGCAGCCGCATGTGGCCATCGTCGCCCGCGGCACCGACCCGTCCGAGCTGGAGCGGGTGATCGCCGAGGTTCGCGCCCTGGCCGGCCAATTGGGGGCTTTGGTTCTGGAAGAGTGAGGTGTCCATGACTCCCAAGGAGAAGGAGCCGCTCAAATTCCTGGCCCAGCACCTCTGCTACGGGCTGGCGGCGGGGGCGACCTTCGGCGGGCTGGTCCTGGCCACCGACCTCGGCCATATCCGCACCCTGGCCATGGACTCGCCCAATCCCGCTCCGGTCCTGATCATGCTGTTCCTGGGCCTGTTCGTCACCTTCGGCAGTGTCGCCATGGGAGTGGGAATCATGGGTCTGGCCAGGGATGACGAGGACGGCAACGACCTCTACTGAACCGGCAGGCTTTTCCCGTTACCCGGCAGATTTTGCCCCCATATCCCCCCGGCCGGGGATGCCGCCCGGCCCCGACCGAAAACAATATTCATATATAACAGTATATTAGCCAGGCTCTCCCGACTTGGCCCGGCCCTTGCTCTGGTAAGGACGCGACATCCCATTCGTGGGCCCAATTTGCGGGGACGTGACCATGACCGTGCAATCCATCGACAAGCGTGTGGTACCCGAGGCCAATATGAGCTCGGTTACGCAGGACAAGCAGCAGACGGCTCAGTCCGTGGAAGACGCCTTCGTCTCCCTGCTGCACCAGACCACCCAGCGCTTTGCCAACAAGGCGGCCAATACCGGCACCATGTCGGCCGATAAGGTTCTGTCGGATGTGGTGACCCACCAGCACATCGAGATCAAGATCGATGCCAAGGCGGCGGCGCGCAATGATGCCAAGGACGACAAGGCCGCCGCGACCAAGGATCCGCGCGCCATCGCCAAGGCCGACAAGCCCAAGCAAGCCCAAGCCGATGCCCCGGCCGCCAAGAAGGCCGATGACGACAACGGCGCCCCGGTCGTTCAGAACGATGACGACACCAAGGCCCAGGCCGCTTCCGACGACGACAAGTCCGGCACCGCCAACGCCAAGGATGACGACGGCAAATCCGGCCAGGACGACAAGGTCCAGACCGCCAAGCAGCCCGAGGCCGTCGCCGTCGTCGCCCAGCAGGAGCAGGTGATCGTCGAGATCGATATCACCGTCGAGGAAAAGGTCTCCCTGGTCGAGACCGATACCTCCGGTCAGGCCGCCGCCATCGATCCCGCCGCCTTGGCCCAGGCGGTCTCCGCCCAGCTGAACGGCACCCAGGACGACACCAAGCAAGCCGGCAACGATCTGATGGCCAGCCTGTCCGCCGACGATCGCCAGCGCATCTCCGATCTGGAAAAGCGCATCGTTTCCGATGTGGCCGACGGCAACGCCGATGACGCGCTGGACGCCGCCACCGAGCTGGTCAGCCAGCTGGTCGCCAAGGTCAACAAGCACGTCCTGGCCGATAATTCCGATCTGCATGCCACCGCCCAGAGCGATGCCGCCGCCGATCAGGCCCAGGATCTGGCCGCCATGCTGGGCGCGTC
>JACQAD010000045.1 GCA_016195125.1 Magnetospirillum sp. | reverse complement strand
GTCATCGACCACCTCGACGATGCGCACCTCCCCGTCCATCAGGTCGAACTTGATGCCGATGCCGCCGAAGCCATTGCGGTTGGAGCGATGCTCGCGCGCTTCCTTGGCCCCGGCATAGCGGGAGAACAGGTCGGCCTTGCCCAGCGCGCCCTCGAACACCGCCTGGTACAGGCGTTCGGAATCGGCGTTGCGCAGGGGCTCGGAGATGGAAGCCGCGTCCAGGGCGGCGGCGACGGTGATCCGCGCCCAGCCGGCGGCGTCGTCATCGGCGGCCACGGGATATTCGGCGATCATCTTGTCGGGGGTGGACAGGCGCAAAGTCTTGCCGTCCATGCTCACCGCCAGTTGTGGATCGATCTCGGCCAGGCCGCGCAGCCCGTCCAGGGCGATGGCGGCGGCGGTTACCGGCTGAAGGTGGCGTTCGACGATGGCGTCATAGCCGAAGGCGATGGTGCGCTCGGCCTCCACCTGGGTCCAGCCGGCCGCGGCACCCTTGGGCGCGAGTGCCGCCATCGCCAGCAAAGCGGCGGGCAGCAGGCGGCGACGGAGCGATGTCTTTGCGGAAATCATTGCGGCGATTATGCGCAAGGCCGGAGGCGCGGGTACAGGATTTTCGCGTTCCCGGTTCTATCGGCCCCGGCGCTTGGGCTTGCCCGAGGGCGGGAAGGGGCGGTTGCCGGTGCGCTGCTGCGGCCGCGACGGGCGCTCGGTGCCGCCTTCCAGGTTGAAGACCATGGAGCCGGTGAGCGTGTTGGCCTCGCGCAGCACCACATCCAGCTTCTGGCCCAACTGGAAGGTCTTGCGGGTGCGCTTGCCCACCAGGCAATGGTGGGTCTCGTCATGGACATAGAAATCGTCGGGCAGGGACGAGATGGGAATGATGCCGTCGGCGCCGGTCTGGTCCAGGCTGACGAACAGGCCGAAACGGGTGACGCCCGAGACCTTGCCCTTGAAGCTGGCACCGACCCGGTCGGACAGGAAGGCGGTGACATAGCGGTCCACCGCTTCGCGCTCGGCCACGGCGGCGCGCCGTTCCGTGATCGAAATGTGCTCGCCCCATTCGGAGAATTGCGCGACTGCATCCGCAGGCAGGGCGCCTTCGCCCAGCTTGAGGCCGCGGATCAGGGCGCGGTGGACCAGCAGATCGGCATAGCGGCGGATCGGCGAGGTGAAATGGGCATAGCGGGCCAGACCCAGGCCGAAATGGCCCAGATTCTCGGGCTGATACACCGCCTGGGCCTGGGAACGCAGGATGACCTCGCTGACCAGATGGGAGTTGGGGGTATCGGCCACCGCTTCGAGGATGCGGTTGAAATGGGCGGGCTTGAGGATCTGGCCCTTGGCCAGCTTGAGATCCATGCTGGTGAGGAATTCGCGCAGGCTCTCCAGCTTCTCCTGGCTGGGCAGATCGTGAACCCGGTACATGCAGGGCTGATGGACCTTCTCCAGGGTCTCGGCGGCGCAGACATTGGCCATGATCATGAAATCCTCGATCAGGCGGTGGCTGTCGAAGCGCTCGCGCTCGGAGATGGATTCGACCTTGCCCTCGGGGGTGATGATCACCTTGCGCTCGGGGATATCCAGTTCGAGGACGCCCCGTTCCTTGCGCTCGCGGAACAAGGCCGCCCAGGCGCCGTACAGGGGCTCGATCACGCCGGCCATCAGGGGCGCGGTCTTGTCGTTGGGAGCGCCGTCCTTGGCGGCCTGGACCTGGGTATAGGTCAGCCGCGCCACCGAGCGCATCATTGCTCTGACGAAACGATGGCGCAGCTTGTTGCCCAGCGCATCCAGCCAGAAATGCACCGCCATGCAGGGGCGGTCCTCGTCGGGCTTCAACGAGCACCAGCCGTTGGATAGTTCCTCGGGCAGCATGGGCACCACCCGGTCGGGGAAATAGACCGAATTGCCGCGCTTGAAGGCTTCCTTGTCGAGGGCGTCGCCGGGGCGCACGTACCAGGAGACATCGGCGATGGCCACCAGACAGTGCCAGCCGCCGGGATTCTTGGGGTCGGGATCGGGCTCGGCGAAGACGGCGTCGTCGAAATCGCGGGCATCCTCGCCATCGATGGTGACCAGAGGCAGGTCGCGCAGCTCGGTGCGGTCGTCCAGGGGGGCCGGCCCCTCGGCGGCGGCCTGCTTCAAAGCCGCTTCGGGGAATTCGAAGGGGATGTCGTTGGTGTGGATGGCCACCAGACTGACCGAGCGCGGTGCCCCCAGCAGGCCCATGCGCTCCTTGACCGAGGCGCTGCGCAGACCGTAGAGCCGGCCCGGCATGATGTCGGCCAGGACCAGCTCGCCGGTCTTGGCGTCAAGGGTCTCGCCCCTGGGCACCATGTAATCGGCCTTCTCCTTGCGCGAGGTCGGGCGGATGCGGCCCGAACCGTCGGGATTGGGCTCGAACACCCCCAGCACGCGGGCGCGGGCCTCGCCGATGATGCGGATGGGGCGGGCTTCGTAGGTGTCGTCCCTGAGGCGCTTCAGCTTGGACAGTACCCGGTCGCCGACCCCCACCGCCGCCTCGCCGGGGCGGAACGACGCCATGAAGATGCGCGGCGGGCGGCCTTCGCCCTCCCAGTTCAGCGGGCGCGCCAGCAATTCGCCGTCGGTGTCGGTGCCGATGATTTCGACCACGCCCACATCGGGCAGGGCGCCAGGGCGGGCGAAGCGGCGCTTCTGGCCGCGCTCGACGGCGCCTTCGCGCTCCAATTCCCTCAAGATGGCCTTGAGGTCGATCTTGTCGCTGCCCTTGAGGTTGAAGGCGCGGGCCAACTCGCGTTTGCCCACCCTTCCCGGCTGGGCGCGGATGAAGTCCAGGATTTCCTGCTTGGAGGGAATCGGGACGATCTTGGGGGTCTTGTGCGGCGGCTTTGTCATGGGGGCAGCGTAAAGGCTGCCGGGGCCGGGGGCAAGGGACGGGGGGTGGGGGGCGCCTAAGCGCCCGCGCCCTCGGCCGTCATCGCCGGATCGCCATGGGCATTGGCCTCCGGCTGGGTGTCTTTGGCCCACCAGATGATCAGAAGGATGATGCCGATCACGGTCAGGATCAGCAACTGCCACCAGCCGCTTTTGCCGATATCGTGCAGGCGGCGGCACCCGGCGGCGAAGGTGGGAACCATCAGGGCCAGGTTGACCACCATGGGCAGCCCGGTCCCCATTCCCTCGGACATGGAATTGCCAACCAGGGTGGCGCCCCAGGACAGCAGGATGGTGAACAGATAGAACCACCAGAATTCACTGCGGGCCGCCCGGCCGCGGAAGGTGCCGTATTTTCCCAGGCACGCGGCGATCGCCGTCTGAAAATTCATTGTTCCGTCCCCCTTGGAATCGCTCGACGGGGAAAGAATAATGGGTTCCTTCCTACCTGGAAAGTCCCTGCATCCCGAAGGGGCTTGACGGCCATCAAGGGGGCGGGGGGAACTTCGTGCCCTGATGGCGCCATCATGCGCGAGACCTTCACCTGTTCCCTGGACGATCCGGCGGCGGAAGCCACCTTCCGGCGCTTCGCCACCGCCATCTGCGGCGAGAGTGGCCATGGCCGTCATGCCGTCCTGGTCAAGGGCGCCGACGGCCCGCGCTGCCTGTTGCAGAACAGCGGCCGTTGCCTGGAGGCCCATACCCCCTGGTCCATGACCCGCGAGGTGCTGTCGCCGGTATTCCGCTTCGACGAGAAGGTGGAATGGGTGGCGCTGTTTCCCACCGATGATTGGCAGATGCGCCTGGATGCCGCCCTGGCCGCCTCCTTCACCGATCCCCGCCCATGGTCGCGATTACTGGCCGAGGATTTGCTGGCGGAGCTGCCGGGGGTGACCCACCTGATCGTTTCGCGCTGACGTCTCCTCCGTGCTAGAGTTTCCGCATACAGGCTGGGGTAAGCGTCGGGAGGACGGGCATGCAGCGGGGATTGGACCGGCTGCTGGGCTGGGCGCGGTGGCTGGTGCTGCCGGTGTCGCTGCTGCTGCTGGCGCAATGGCCGCTGCGGGATCTGATCCAGGCCGGATCGCGCCAGGCCAATGATGCCGCCCAGGCCCTGTTCGCCCTCTATATCGCCTTCGCCCTGACCTTCGCCAGCCGCCGCCGCGCCCATCTCGCCGCCGCCTCCTGGGCGGAATCCTATGGTGAGAGGACAAAGGCGGTGCTGGCGCGGCTCGGCGATACTCTGTTCGTGGCGCCGTGGGCTGCGTTCATCCTGATCAGCGCCACCCCCGCCACCTGGCAATCCCTGCGTCAGTTCGAGGCGTTTCCCGACACCTATAATCCCGGCTATTTCCTGGTCCGGCTGGCGACCTGGCTGCTGGCGGCGCTGGCTCTGGTTCAGGCTCTGTCGCCCCGGAGGCAAGGCTGATGGAGGCGGTTGGACTGGTGATGCTGGCATCGGTGGCCGGATTGCTGGCGGTGACCGGACTGCCGGTCTTCGTGGTGCTGGTCGGCGTCTCGGTGGTGGGGGCGGTGACCGGGATGGCGGGGGGCGTGTTCACTTTCCCGGTGCTGACCGCCCTGCCCAACCGGCTGACCGGTCTGTTGGAGAACGATCTGCTCCAGGCCTTGCCCCTTTACGTGCTGATGGGCGCCCTGCTCGACCGTCTGCCCCTGGCGGAGATCCTGTTCGGCGGTGCCGCCACCTTGGTGCGCAGAAGCGGGGCGGCGCCGTTGCTGGCGGCCCTGGGCGTCGGAGCCCTGATCGCTCCCATGAACGGCTCGGTGGCGGCCAGCGCCACCACCCTGGGCCGGGTGGTGGCGCCGCGTCTGGCGGCGGCGGGAATCCGGCCCGAGCGCTCCCTGGCGGTGATCTGTCTGGCCAGCACCTTCGGCGTGGTGGTGCCGCCCTCGCTGGTGCTGCTGCTGCTGGGCGACGCCATGATGCGCGCCCATACCGAGGCCTTGAACGCCACCGGCCAGATGACCCGCATCCTCAATACCCAGGATCTGTTCCGGGGCGCGGTGGGGCCGGCGGCCCTGCTGCTGGGCCTGTCCCTGGCTGTGGCGTGGTGGAGCGGGCGCAAGGGCAAGCCCGGCACGGTGCCGCCCCTGGGGGGCAAGGCCCTGATCCTGGCCGGGGCGGTGGCCCTGTTCATCATGACGCTGCTGGGCGGTGTCGCCGTGGGCCGGTTCTATGCGGTGGAGGCGGCTTCCATGGGCGCCTTCGCCCTGGCCCTGGGCGGCGTGGTCTCGGGCCGTCTGAGCCTGAACGTGCTGAACGAGGTGCTGGTGGACACCATGGCGGTCAGCGGCGCCCTGTTCGCCCTGTTCGCCGGAGCCACCACCTTTACCCTGGTGTTCCGCCTGTTCGGCTCGGATCGCCTGCTGGCCGGGCTGGTGGAGGCGCTGCCCTTCGGAGCGACCGGGGCGTTGGCGGGGGTGCTGGTGATCCTGGCGGCCTCGGCCCTGGTGCTGGATGCCTTCGAGATCATCTTCGTGATCGTGCCGGTGCTGATGCCGCCCCTGCTGGTCCGGGTGCCCGACGCGGTCTGGGTGGCGGTGGCGGCGCTGCTGACGCTGCAGGCCAGCTTTCTGCTGCCGCCCCTGGGGCAGGCGGTGCTGATGGCGCGGCGGGTGGTGGCGGAGGCGCCGCGCACCGGCATCCTGCTGCGCGCCGTGGCGCCGTTCCTGGGGCTGCAATTGGCGGTCCTGGCCCTGGTCCTGGCCTTTCCCGCCCTGGTCCATCTGACCGAGCCCGCCGCCGCCCCGGCGATCCAGATCCAGGGCGGCAGCCAGGATTGGACGGCGACGCCGCTTTACGAGGCCGAGCCGACGCGCTGAAAGACCGCCTTTCCGGCGGCTGTCACGGTCAGGGCGCAAACGATGGCGGCGCCGGTGGGCAAGTCGACGACCAGGGAGGCCGCCATCCCGGCGCCATAACCGAGCAGGCCGAGCCCGTAGCCGCCAAGCTGCGAACGGCTGGCCAGGGCCGGGATGATCAGCGAGGCGAAGACCAGGAAGACGCCGACCATCTGCACCGAGATGGTGATGGCGCAGGCGAACAATCCGTAGAACAGGAAACTGCAGCGCTCCAGCCCGCCGCGCCGGATCAGGACCAGGATCGGCACCGTGGCCAGGGCCGCCCAGATCAGTTGCTCGGAGCTGACCCAGATGATCTGGCCGACCAGCAGATCCTTCATGTGCTCGGCGCCGTGGGGGTTGAACGACAGCAGGATGATTTCGGCGCTGGCGGCGCAGACGAACAGGAGTCCGATGATCGCCTCCTGATTGCGGGCCATGCGTCTTTCGCTCCAGTGCAGGAACGCCGCCGCCAGCAGAGAGGCCGTCAGGGCGCTGACCTGGGTGGAGAGGCCGCCCGGTTCCCAGCCCAGGAAGTCGGCAATGACCACGCCCAGCCCGGCCACCTGGGCGAGGGCGAGATCGATGAAGATGATGCCGCGCAACAAGACCACGCGCCCCAGCGGGACATGGGTCAGCAGGACCAGGATGCCGGCGGCCATGGCCGGCAGCAGGACCGAGACTTGCGGATCAGCGGTCATGGGCGGCAAGTCCATCCAGCAGACGGCGGAGCGTGTCGTCATAAAGGCCGATCAGGTCGCCGGCGCCGTCACTGCCGCCGACGGTGAAGGGAAGGCTCACCGCCCGCGCCCCGGTCTTGGCGGCCAGAACCTGGGCGGGACGGGAATCCTGATAGGCGGCGGCGAGGATCAGCCGGACATTCTTTCTGGGCAAGTCCTCCATCAGCTGGGCGATGTGGCCGGCGCCCGGCGGAATCCCCGGTTTGGGCTCGATGGCGGCGGCCTCTTTCATGCCCAGCCAGTCGAGCATGTAGATCCATTCCCGGTGCAGCACCGCCACCGACACGCCCCGCAGGGGGCGGCCAGGGAATGCCATCGCGCCATGGCCTGATCGAGGCGGAGGCGGAACGCCGCGTCACGGCGGGCATAGCCCTCCGCATGGGCCGGGTCCAATTCGGCCAGGCGCCGGGCCAGGGCGGGGGCGATCAGGGCGATGTTGCGCGGATCGGTCTGGATGTGGGGATTGCCGGCGGCATGAACGTCGCCATCGGCACGGTCGAGGCGGGTCGGGATCTCCAGCAAGCGGATTTGGGCGGCGGCCTCGAAATAGCCGGGAGCACCGGGCTGGACGCGGGCATTGGCGCCTTGGCGCAACAGCACCGGCAGCCAGCCGGTCTCCAGTTCCGCCCCGGTGCAGACCACCAGATCGGCGGCCCGCAGGCGCGAGATCAGGGCCGGGCGGGCCTGAATCTGGTGGGGATCCTGGCGGGCGGTGGTAGCGGTGAAGACATTGACGTCATCGCCCCCCAACTCGGTGACCAGCGCCCCCCATTCCGGCTCGCAGGCGAAAATGTCCAGGGCGCGGGCCGGGGCCGACATCATGGCCAAGGCCAGGGCGGCCGACAGAAATCGGATCATGACGCGGCTCCTCAATAGGCGTGGGCGCCGTGGGCGCCGAGGCTCACGGTGTATTGCAAGATCACCTGCTGATCCGGCTTGTCGGCCGAATGGTCGAGATTGCCTTGCAGGCGGAACCGGCCGAATTCGCTGGTGGAATAATCCAGCATCAGGCTCTGGCGGCTGGCGGTGCGTCCCTGGGAATCCAAGGTGGTGCCGACCAGTTCGGCGTTGACGTCGCTGTTCCAGGCACGGTCATGGCGGGCGCCGATCCGCCAGCGCGGCATGAATTGCCAGACGGCCTGGGCGTAATAGCCCTGCTGGGTGCTCTCGTCGCGCAGATCGTTGAAGGTGCCGGTCTCGGCCCGATGAAAGTACTCGCCTTGCAGGGTGACGTAGCGCTCGGTGAAATTGCCGTCGGGAGCCCATTTGTAGAGGGCGTCGACGATGGTCAGGCCGTCGCGGCCCTTGAAGGTGTCGGCGTCGGAATTGCTTTTGCGCCGCTCGGCCCGGGTGAGGAGATGGGAAATTCCGGCGCGCCACGAGCCACCCTCGCCCCCCTGGCCGATATCGTCGCCCAGATGCAGGAAGGCCGAAGCGGCCCCCATGCCCTTGGCGGCGGTGCCGTCGGCGGGGAAGGACGCGCCGCGAAAGCCCTCCATTCCCAATTCCACGAACATGGCCGTCGGCGCCAGCCAGCGGACCTGCAGGCCATCGTCGCCATACTGGCCGTTGAGCATCAGCAGATAGGGCAGGGGGGCATCTGCGAAGTCCCAGGTGTGGGCGTGATGCTCGTTCAGATAGCCGATTCCCGATTTGAAGCGTCCGCCCTTGACCGTGAAGCCCCAGGGCAGTGAGCTGCTCTGAATGAAGGCTTCCTCGACCGAGGCGGTATTCTCGCGGCTGAGCGACAGGGTCAAGGCGCCATACAGGGTGTGGTCCACATTGGCGGCGAAGGTCACCTCGGACTCGCCCAGGGCGAAGCCCCGGTCCACGGGCTTGGCCGCGTCGCCCAGGGCAAAGCCGGGAACCCGGTAGATGCCGGGGTCACGTTTCATGGCGGTGGCGGTGCCATTCAGCACCACGGCGACCGAGGGGTTGAAGGCTCCTGCGGTGTCCTTGGGGGCGCCGTCCTTGGACGCGGCGGCCTGCTGGGCGACTTTCTTTGCCTCGTCGGCGGTGGTGGTGGCGGTATTCGAGCGGGTCTCGGCCTGGGCCAGACGGCTCTCCAATTCCTGGATACGGGTCTCGTAATCCTGGCGCATGCGGGCCACCTCCCGGCGAACCGCCTGCAGGCCGCTATCGTCGGCCAAGGCAGGAAATGTCGCGAGACCAAAAAACACGATGGCCAGCGG
>JACQAD010000280.1 GCA_016195125.1 Magnetospirillum sp. | reverse complement strand
GTCATGGCGGGGAGCCTAGGCTTTCAGCAGGGCGCGCGCCCGTTCAAGATCGGCGGGAGTATCGACACCGAGCGGAACCGTGTCAACCAGAGCGGCATCGATGCGCATGCCGTTCTCCAGGGCGCGCAGCTGTTCCAGCTTTTCGCGCTGCTCCAGCACGCCCTGGGGCAGGGCCACGAAGCGCTTCAGCGAATCCCGCTTGTAGGCGTAAAGGCCGATATGGTGGTAATGCGGCCCGGCATTGGCGGGAACGGTGGCGCGGCTGAAATAGAGCGCCCGGCCGATCCTGGCTCCCGGAACCAGCGAGACCACCGCCTTGACCACGTTGGGATTGGTGCGCTCCTCCTCGACCACGATCTCGGTGATCAGGGTGGCGACGTCCACCAGCGGGTCGGCCAGGGGCGCGAACACGGCGCGGATGATCTCGGGATCGAGGGTGGGCAGGTCGCCCTGGACATTGACGATGGCGTTGAAGGCGCCATCGGGATCGATCTTCTCCACCGCCTCCCACACCCGGTCGGAGCCCGAGGGATGGTGGGGATCGGTCATCACCGCATTGCCGCCATGGGCGTGGACGGCGTCATGAACCTCGCGCTCGGAACAGGCCACCACCACCGGCCCCAGCCCGGCCTGCATGGCCCGGCGCCAGACATGGACGATCATCGGCTCGCCATGAATGTCGGCCAGGGGCTTGCCCGGCAGGCGGGTGGCGTGCATGCGGGCGGGAATGACGATAACGGGATTAAGAGCGGTCATGGCATGGTCCGATAGGAAATTTCCGCTACACACCCTATCCACAACCTTCGTTTCGCGCCACACTCACCCGCACATCCTTCCAACGGAAACGCTCTCATGAATGCCTGCCCGCCCGAGTTCATCGCCCTGGCCGAGACGCTGGCCGATGCCGCCCGCCCGGTGGTGAAGAAGTACTTCCGCACTCCTGTCGCCGTGGACGACAAGGCAGACGCCAGCCCGGTCACCATCGCCGACCGCGAGGTCGAGGCCGTCCTGCGCGCCATCCTGACCGCCGAAGCTCCCGGCCACGGCATCCTGGGCGAGGAGCACGGCAGCCAGCATTGCGACGCCGAATGGGTGTGGGTGATCGACCCCATCGACGGCACCGCCGCCTTCATCACCGGCAAGCCCAGCTTCGGCACCCTGATCGCCTTGGCCCATCACGGCAAGCCGGTGCTGGGCATCATCGACCAGGCCTTCACCGACGAGCGCTGGCTGGGCGCCGCCGGGCGGCCCACCACCTTGAACGGCCAGACGGCCAAGGTCCGGCCCTGCCCCGATCTGGCCCATGCCTATGCCTTCACCACCGCGCCGGAATTGTTCTGCGCGCAAACCCGGCCCGGCTGGGACCGCATCGCCCAGCGGGTCAAGCGCGTCCGCTATGGCTGCGACTGCTACGCCTATGCCCTGGCGGCGTCGGGCTTTGTCGATCTGGTGGTGGAAGCAGGCCTCAAACCCTACGATTATTCCGCCCTGGTGCCGGTGGTGGAAGGGGCCGGGGGAATTATGACCGACTGGTCAGGAAACCCTCTGACCATCCATTCCGACGGCCGCGTCTGCGCCGCCGGCGACCGCCGGGTCCACGCCGAGGCGCTGCGGGTGCTGGCCGGATGACTCCGCAACAGGTCGATCAATTCTACGCAAGGCTGGCCGAGCGCAATCCCGAGCCCAAGAGCGATCTGGTCTATGCCGATCCCTACACCTTGCTGGTAGCGGTGGTGCTGTCGGCCCAGGCCACCGACGCCGGGGTCAACAAGGCGACGGGACCGCTGTTCGCCACGGTCAACACCCCCCAGGCCATGGTGGATCTGGGCGAGGAGAGGCTGGCCCAGTCCATCCGCACCATCGGCCTTTACAAGACCAAGGCCAGAAACGTCATCGCGCTGTCCCACATCCTCCTGGCCCAGCACGGCGGACAGGTGCCCCATGACCGCGCCGCCCTGGAAGCCCTGCCCGGAGTGGGGCGCAAGACCGCCAACGTGGTGCTGAACATCGCCTTCGGCGAGCCCACCATCGCCGTGGACACCCATTGCTTCCGCGTGGCCAACCGTACGGGATTGGCGCCGGGCAAAACCGTGGAGATTGTCGAGGCCGGGCTGCTGAAGGCGACACCGGCCCGATGGCTGGACCATGCCCATCATTGGCTGATCCTGCACGGCCGCTATACCTGCAAGGCCCGCAAGCCTGAATGCGGCGCCTGCATCGTGCGCGATCTCTGCGCCTTCGAGGCCAAGGAGTTGGCTCAGCCCCCCGCCACGTAGGGTTTGAATTCCATATCCGAGTTGACGATGTGGCTGACCAGCCAGGTGGCCAGGGAATCGCCCAGGGTGCGGACGATGCCGGCCCGGACCTCGTCGCAACCGTCGCCGTAATGGGCCAGCACCGATTCCAGGCGGCGCATCAGCATTTCGTGGGCGGTGCGATGGGATTGGGCCTCGGGAAAGCCGACCCGGGCCTGAAGGGCTTCCTCGCGGGTGAAATGCTCGCGGCAGAGATCGGTCAGCGCCCGGAGCGTCCGTCCGATCGCGGCGCAATCGATCTCGGCCACCGCAGCCGCTTCCAACTGGGCGATAAGCTCGATCATGCGCCGATGATCGCCATCGATGGTCGGATCGCCGACCGCCAGACTCTCATCCCAGGCGATTGACATTCAACCCCTCCCGGTCAATACCCGAACGCCCCCGCCCGGACTCTACCCGAGGAGTGGGGCGGGGGGAAAGCCGGATGATGGTCGTATCTCATGTGGTCCTGGGAGCCTCGGCCTGGGTGGCCGCCGGCAGCCTCGGCCTGATGCCGAAAAGCGGAGCCGAGGGCGCCGTGATCGCCGCCCTTGGGGCCTTGTTGCCCGATCTCGACCATCCGTCCTCGTGGCTGGGCCGCCGCCTGTGGGTGATCGCCAAGCCGCTGTCCCTGCTGGTCGGCCATCGCGGCATCACCCATTCCCTGCTGGCGATGGCGGCGGGCGTCGCCCTGCTCACCGCCTTGCGGCCAGCGCCGGGCCTGGCCCGCCTGATCGAGCCCCTGGCACTGGGCTATCTGTCGCACATCGCCGCCGATGCCCTGACCCCGGCGGGAGTCCCGCTGCTGTGGCCGTGGCGGCAGCGCTTCGGACTTGGCCTGTGTGCCACCGGCGGTGCCGTGGAAATGCTGGTGGTGGCGGCCTGCGCCGCCGCCACATTCTGGCTAAAGATGAATTAGGGTCGGCGCCAGCCAGCCCAGCAGGGCGAAGGCGATGCCCACCGAGCCCAGCCCGCCGGCCACGAAGGACAGCAGCAGCATGCCGGTCACCACCGAGGCCGAGGCCAGCACGATGGCGATCTGCAACGCCGCCGCCCCGTATTCGAACATATGGTAGGAGGCCAGGGCGCGATCGCGCTCGGCTTCCGCCACCTTGGCCTTGGCGGCCAGCTCCTTGCGGCCCTCTCCGGTCTCGGGCTCGGATTCATAGCGCTGCGACGTGGCGCGCCAGTCCGCCACCTTCTTGGCGACGGCATCCGAATTGGCGGCCGCCAGCTCCAACTGATCGGCCGCCGTCCGCAGGATGGTCGAGCGGATATGCTTGGCCTGATAGAAGGCCCACAGATCGTTGGCGTGGATATTGGCCGAGAGCGAGGTGTTCTGGGCGCTCTTGCCCCCGGCTTCGACGATGGCCAGCAAGGCCGCCAGCACGCTGATCAGCACCGCGATCTTGCGGTTACGGCTGGTCTTGTGGTGCGCCCCCTCCGCGTGCTGATCATGGTGGGCGACCTCGTGGATGGTTTCATGAGTCTCGTGCGCTTCCATGACTGCCCTTTTTTCCGTTACCTTGTCGGTTCCAACATCCGAACCCGGAGTGCCAGAGTATGTTCATGGTCCAGTGCAAGGACAAGCCCGGTCATCTTCAGACCCGCCTCGACAACCGCGCCGCCCACCTGGAATACGCCAAGGGCTTTCTCGACAAGATCGTGGTCGGCGGACCGCTGCTTTCCGATGACGGCCAGACCATGATCGGCAGCGCCTTCGTGTTCGATACCGACGACCGCGCCCAACTGGATGCCTTCCTGGCCGGCGACCCCTACGGCAAGGCCGGATTGTTCGAAAGCATCACCGTCAACCGCTACAAGAAGGTTCTGCCCTGATGGCCTTCTGGCTGGTGAAGTCCGAGCCGACGGCATGGTCCTGGGACGATCAGGTCCGCGACGGCGTTACCGCCTGGACCGGCGTACGCAATTTCCAGGCCTGCAATTACCTGAAGGCCATGAAGGTGGGCGACCTGGCCTTCTTCTATCACTCGGTGGAGCAAAAGCGCATCGTCGGCGTGGTCGAAGTGGTGCGCGAAGCCTATCCCGACCCCACCGCCGACGATCCCCGCTGGATGTGCCCTGACCTGAAAGCGGTCAAGCCCCTGGCCCGGCCGGTGACCCTGGCCGAGATCAAGGGCGACCCCCGGCTGGCGGAACTGCCGCTGCTGCGTCAGAGCCGGCTGTCGGTCTGCCCGGTGGACGACGCCTCATGGGCACTTCTGTGCGATCTGGGAGGCGTCAGCCCTTGACTGCCCTCTGCGACCTCGCCGACATCGCCGATCCCGGCGCCCGCGAGTTCCGGGCCGAGGTGGACGGCGAGCGTCGGCGGGTGTTCGTGGTCCGGCGCGGCGGGGAGGTCTTCGGCTACGTCAATGCCTGCCCGCATGTCGGGGCGCCTCTCAACCTGGAGGATGACAAGTTCCTGGATCTGTTCCAGACCTCCATCCTGTGCGCCAATCATTTCGCCTTGTTCGAAATCGCCAGCGGCCGCTGCACTCGCGGCCCCTGCGTCGGCCGCTCCCTGATTCCATTCCCCGTCGCGGTGCGGGACGGGATGGTGGTCCCGGTGGAATAATTGCAATTCCAAGAAGTCATGGCACCTACCCCTTTGAGCGGGCTTGTGTCGTCATGGCGAGTCGAACATAATCGCTTCCTGCTTTTATGGGGAAACAGCCCGCGCAAGCCAAAAAATGGCCGCGGGTCAATCAGAAAAGGGAGACACCCCCAAGATGTCCGAGGTCTATCCTATTCCCGCTGAGACCGCGAAGAACGCCCTCATCGACGAAAAGAAGTACAACGAGTGGTACGAGCGTTCGGTCAAGGATCCTGATGGGTTCTGGGGCGAACACGGCAAGCGCATCGACTGGATCAAGCCCTTCACCAAGGTGAAGAACACCAGCTACACCGGCGAAGTCTCCATCAAGTGGTTCGAGGACGGCACCCTCAACGTGGCCGCCAATTGCCTTGACCGTCATCTGGCCAAGCGCAAGGACCAGACCGCCATCATCTGGGAAGGCGACGACCCCAACGAATCGTGCCACATCACCTATGGTGACCTGCACGAGCGCGTCTGCCGCCTCGCCAACGCCATGACCGATCTGGGCGTCAAGAAGGGTGACCGCGTCACCATCTACCTGCGCATGATCCCCGAGGCCGCCGTG
>JACQAD010000279.1 GCA_016195125.1 Magnetospirillum sp. | reverse complement strand
GGTGGGCGTATCTGGGTTGAATCGACCTTGGGAGAAGGCGCAACCTTCCGCTTCGTCCTGCCGTCAAGTCCGCCGCTTGGCTGACTAGACGGCGATCAGCGCCGCCGCGACCGAACGCTCTTCGGTCACCAGAACGTTGAAGGTGCGACAGGCACCGCCCGTATCCATGAGTTCCAGGGTGATTCCGGCATTGCGCAGGGCCATCCGCAGCGATACCGGCACCTGAACCATGCGCTCCCCACAGCCCAGCAGCAGCAGGCGAGGCCGGGGTTCGGCTTCGAACAGGGGAACGAGGCTATCCTCGGTCACCTCGGCCGGGATGGCGGGCGCCCAGGACAGGGTGCGGTCTGGAAACACCAGCACCGAACCCTCCCAGCGTTTGCCGGTGATGGTGAAGCCCTTGTCGCCGTAGCCCTTGATGATCTGGCGGCCGGCCGACACCAGCGGCGTGATATCCATGGCCTTAGTTGGTCGAGGCGGCCTCGGGCTCCGCCTCCTCCTCGATCTTGCCGGTGCGCAGGTTGAAGTAGATCAGCATGGGCATGGCCACATAGACCGACGAGAAGGTGCCGATGATCAGGCCCCACAGCATGGCGATGGAGAAGCCGCGCAGTACCTCGCCGCCCACGAACAGCAGCGCAAGCACGGTGACGAACACCGTGGACACCGTGAGGATAGTGCGGGCCAAAGTCTCGTTGACCGCAAGATTGAGCAGGTCGTAGAGGCTCATGGTCTTGTATTTACGCAGATTCTCGCGCACCCGGTCGTATTCCACCACGGTGTCGTTCACCGAATAACCGGCAATGGTCAGAATGGCCGCCACCGTGGTCAGGTTGAACTCCAATCCCGTGATGGAGAACAGGCCGAAGGTGGTGATGACGTCGTGGAAGGTCGAGACCAGGGCTCCGACACCGAATTGCCATTCAAAACGGAACCACACATAGAAGGCGATGGCCAACAGGGCCAGGCAAACCGCCAATACGCCGTCGCGGACCAGTTCTCCACCCACCTTGGGGCCGACGATCTCGACCCGGCGATAGGTGAAGCCCGCTCCCAGCGAATCCTTGACCTTGCCCAGGGCGTCCATCTGGGTCTTCTCGTTTCCTTCCTGCCGCTGAACGCGAATCATCACGTCGCGGCCGGTGGTGCCGAATTCCTGCAATGATACTTCACCCAGACCCAGATTGTTCAAGGTCGCGCGCATGGCGTGAAGGTCGGCGGAACCGGTGGTGGATTGCGCCTCCACCAGAATGCCGCCGGCGAAGTCGATGCCGAAATTGAAGCCCTTCACCGCGATAGAGGTGAACGAGCCGAGGATCAGGATCGCGGTGACGCAAAAGGCCATCCAGCGGTAGCGAATGAAGTCGTACTTGGTGCCGTGGGGCAGAAAGCGGTCGATCAGCTGCATCTCTCGATTTCCTTAGGCCAGCGGCAGGGTCTTGAGACGGCGCCAGCGAATCCAGCCGACCACCATCATCCGGTTGACCAGAACCGAGGTGAACAGCGACGCCAGCAAACCCAGGGTCAGGGTAACGGCAAATCCTCGAATGGGGCCGGAACCGAACTGGAACAGCAACGCAGCCGCCACCAGGGTGGTGACATGGGCGTCGAAAATGGTGCCGAAGGCACGGTCATAACCTGCCTGGATAGCCGACATGACGGTACGGCCGTTCCGCTGCTCCTCGCGCATGCGCTCGTAGATCAGGACATTGGCGTCCACCGCCATGCCCATGGTCAGCACCACACCGGCAATACCGGGAAGAGTGAGGGTGGCGCCCAGGAACGACAGAGCCGCCAGCAGCAGGATCAGGTTGAGGATCATGGCCAGATCGGCCAAGGCCCCCAGCGTGCCGTAGACGATGATCATCAGCACCACCACCAGGGCGAGGCCGAGAATGGAGGCAACGGTGCCGGCACGGATGGAATCGGCACCCAGATCGGGACCGACGGTCCGCTCTTCCAGCACCTGCAGCGGCGCCGGCAACGCACCGGCGCGCAACAGCAACGACAGATCCTGGGCCTGCTGCACCGAGAAGCTGCCCGAGATGATGCCCGAGCCGCCGAGGATGGGCTCGTTGATGCGCGGCGCGCTGATCACCTTGTCGTCGAGGACGATGGCCAGGAACTTGCCGGCATTCTCGCGGGTGGCGTCACCGAACTTCTTGGCACCGCTGGCATTGAAGCGGAAGCTGACCACCGGACGGCCATCGGAATAAGTGGGCTTGGAATCCACCAGCATGTCGCCACCCACTTCGATGCGCTTCCGAACCACGTAGGATTCGGGCAGTCCGCGCTCGCGCTCGGCGGCGGGCAACAGCATCGAGCCCGGCGGAATGCGTCCCTTCTGGGCCTCTTCCGAGGTGGTGGTGTCGTCGAGAAGGTGGAAGGTCAGCTTGGCGGTCTTGCCCAACAGCACCTTGATACGGTCGGGATCCTTGATGCCAGGCAACTGGACGACGATGCGGTCCTCGCCCTGGCGCTGAATGGAAGGCTCACGCGTCCCCAATTCGTCGATGCGGCGCCGCACGATCTCCAAGGATTGCTCCACCGCCGCCATCTTGCGGCGCTTCACCGCCGCTTCGGAATATTGCAGCGACATGGAGCCGTCATCCTTGGCCTCCAGGGTGGCGTCAGCATCGAGCTTGCGCAGGAATTCCCGGGCCTTGGCCCGGTCCTCGGCATCGATAATGCGAACGTTCACCAGATCGCCCCTGGCGCCCAGGTCGGAATACTTGACCTTTTCCTTGCGCAACGTGGTGCGCACCGATTCCACCAGCGAGGTCAGCTGCTCCCTGACCACATAGGCGGTATCCACCTCCAGCAGGAGGTAGGAGCCGCCCTGAAGGTCAAGGCCCAGGCTGACCGGCTGCAGCCAGGCCGGCAAGCGATCCGCCTGTTCGCGGGACAGCATGTTGGGCGCCGCGAAGACGATGCCGAACAGGCTGACCAACGCCACCAATGCGATCTTCCACTTAGGGAAATTGCTCATGACCCGGCCTGTGCTGGTTGGATATACGAAGAGGGCAAAGGACCGTTACTTCTGAGCATTCGGCTCGGATTCGGCCTTGTCGTCCTTGGCGGCGGCAACCGGCTCGGTCTTGGAGAGCACTTCGGTGATGGTGGTACGGACGACCCGCACCCGCACGCCCTCGGCAATCTCGATGGAGACCTCGGTGTCGTTGACCAGCTTGTTGACGGTGCCGATGATGCCGCCGGCGGTGACGACACGGTCGCCACGACGCAACTGGCCCAGCATCTCCTTATGCGCCTTCATCTTCTTCTGCTGGGGACGGATCAGCAGGAAATAGAACACCACGAAGATCAGAATCAGAGGCAGGAACTGTTCCAGGGCTCCCATGGAGCCCCCGGCGGAAGCGGCCTGGGCGTAAGCGGGCGACACGAACATCACTGTCTCCTTGGAATTCGTGCATGTGGAATGCAGCGGGAATATAGCGGCCAAACGGCCGGATGCAAACGCCAAGTAGGTTAAAAGCCGATTCGCTTGCCCCGTGGAGCCGAGATGATACCATCCCGCACCCCAGACCGACGGGAAGCCCGCCATGATGTACGCCGACGCCTTCGACGCCTTGACCCGTATCGCCGACGCCCTCGAGCGCCTGTCGCCGCCGCCCGGTGCGGCCTTGGATCTCAACGCCGCCGATGCCCATGTCTGGCACGCCGATCCCGATCGCCTCGAGCCGGTGACCAACGTCAATCGGGTGGACATCGGCCTGCTGCAGGGGATCGAGCGCCAGCGCGAGCAATTGCTGGCCAACACCTTGCGCTTCGCCGACGGCCTGCCCGCCAATAATGCCCTGTTGTGGGGGGCGCGCGGCACCGGCAAGAGCTCGCTGGTCAAGGCGGTGCACGCCACCATCAATGCCCAGCGGCCCAAATCCCTGCTGCTGGTGGAAATTCACCGCGAGGATATCCCTTCCCTGCCCCGCTGCCTGAAGATCCTGAAGGAGAGCGGCCGGCGCTCGGTGCTGTTCTGCGACGACCTGTCCTTCGACCAGCAAGACGATGCCTACAAATCGTTAAAGGCGGTGCTGGAGGGCGGCATCGAGGGACGGCCGGAGAACGTCCTGTTCTACGCCACCTCCAACCGCCGCCACCTGATGGCCCGCGACATGATCGACAACGAACGCTCCACCGCCATAAATCCCGGCGAGGCGGTCGAGGAAAAGGTGTCGCTGTCCGACCGCTTCGGATTGTGGCTGGGCTTCCACCATGTGGCCCAGGACACCTTCTTCGCCATCGTCGAAGGCTATGTGGCCCATTACGGCCTGCCCATCTCCACCGAAGACCTCCACCGCCAGGCCAACGAATGGGCGGTGACGCGCGGCTCGCGCTCGGGCCGCGTCGCCTGGCAGTTCATCCAGGATCTGGCCGGGCGGCTGGGCAAGAGTCTTTAGCTTACAGGCTGCCTCGCCAGAGCGGCGTTTGAGCCCTGAAAAAGCTAAGCTTCTTCGTGCCGCAGCGGGTTCAGCGTAACGCTGAGGCCCGCTACGGCTTGATGGCGAGGCGCACCGCGCCCCAATGCTTGCCCTTGATGGCGATGGGCGTGTCGAATTCCTTCAGCACCACGAAGTTGCCGCCCCCCATGTCGCGGGGATAGGTCTGGACAAAATAGGGCTGAACGTTACGGGCCGCCACCAGCCCGGCGCGGTCGTCGAAGATGCGGCGGTTCCGGGCGTTGGCGGTATTCCAGACCTTCTCGCCGGGCTTTTGCGTCTGGGAATATTTCTTGTTGTGGGTGGCGATGTAGCCGTTGCGGTCGGCGACGCAGCAGATAACGATGCGCTGATCCTTATCCAGCACCGATTCCGTGAATTGGTGGACGACCCGGTCGGTGATTACCGTGTGCTTGGCCAGGAATTGCTGCGGGTCGGTGCCGGCGATGGGCTCGTAATGGGTATCGAACAGGTCGGTCTCGGTGATGGCGCCGTCCCTGATGGCTTGCTCGAATGCCTCCATCACTCCCGCTGCCACGCCCTGCACCAACTCGATATAGACCCGTTCCTCGTCCCTCGCCTTACCCTGAGCCGCGGAAATCGCCTTCAGGGCGGCGCTGGAAACTTCATGGAAACGGATGTGCAGGCCGAGAACACTGGAGGCCACCACATCGCAGGCGAGGGAACCGATACCCTCCAGGTCAATGGTGCCTCGGCTTCCCATCAGGGAGGCATCGGAAATGCCGGTCACCACGGCGCCCTTGCTGGAGAGATCACCGGTGTGGCCCTTGACCTCAAGATTGTTGAGACGCCCGCTGAAAGCCAGCCCCAGGGCCACACGCGGGACCGATCGGCGATCCCCCGCCGCCGAGGAGCGCAAGATGATGCCCAGACGCCGCTGCAGATCGCTGACGTCGCGCTGAACCACCGTTGACAGTTCGTTGACCCGCTGGGCCGTGGTTCCGGTGCGCTCGGCCTGCTGCAGCACCGACTGGGCATGACCGAAGACGGTTCCGGTGTGGTCGGCGGCCTGGCCGGCATTGCCCTTGATATCGGCGGTGGCGGCCAATTGCCGCTCGCTGGCCTGATTGACTTCCTGGGCGATGGTATTGATGTCTTGGATGGACAGCGTCACTTCCTCGACCATGGCCACGGTCTCGTCGGTGGCCCGGCCGATGGCATGGGCCTGGGAATTGACGCCGCGGATACCCTCCTCGGTCAGTTTGGCCAGCCGCTTGACCTCGTCGGCCACCACCACGAAGCCCCGGCCCATCTCACCGGCCCGCGCCGCCTCGATGGTGGCGTTGAGCGCCAGCATGCGGGTCTGGCCAGCGATGGATTGGATCAGTCGGACCACGTCGCGGATCCGCCCAGTGGCCTCTTTGAGACCATCGACGGTACTGGCCGCGGTTTCCATCTTGGTCTGGGCGGCATCGGTCAGGCGCGAGGTTCCATGGACCTTGGCCGAAATCTGCCGCGAGGTCTCCTCCAGGGCCTCGGTGGCCCCGGCCACGGTCTGGACATTCTCGCTGGTCACCGAGACGGCGCTGGCAACGGCCTCGGCCATGGTTTTGAGGGTCGCGGCAACCTCGGTCAACTCACGGGCGCCGTCGATCAGGCGCTTGACCTGTTTTTCGATGTCGCCCACCGTCAATGCCACCTCGCGGTCGACGGTATCGGAAAGCGCCAGCATTTCGCGCTTCATCTTGCCGGCTTCGCCATGCTCGATATAGGTGGAGATGGCCAGGTCCATATCCAGAAAGGCAGCCCGCAGAACCGCCCCGGCGATATGGGGAAAGCGGGTCTTGTCGCATTTGGCATGCAATTCACCGATCAACCGTTCGAGCACGAAGCTGTAGCCGCCCAGATAGCGGCTGACATCCAAGCCGATACGCTCGTGAGTGGCGCCGATGCCGATGGCCCGCTCGAAATAATCCTCGTCGAAACGCCCGGAAAAAAGGCTGCTCCAATGGGCCTGCTGGACTTGCTTGAGATGGCCGATCTTGGAACCACCGCCCAGCATGGCCTGCAATTGCGGCCATTTCATCAGATGGGCATAAAAGGAATCCGCGATGGACGGAAGCGCTCCATCGATCACCGGCAGGACGGCCCGCATAGCGGTGCACGCCTCCTCGTCAAGACGAAGAAACTCAAGCCGATCCCTGTTTTTGGACTCGGCAGCGACGTCGCCGGCCATGCGCGCCTCCTTGGACAGCCATCCCTCATGCCGTTCTTTACGAACGATCACTCATTTATATGGGAAGGGTGTGCCGTTAAGGCCCCACGGTCAATACGCAATCGACGCCAATAAACCTGAGGGATCGGCGGCCGCCACCTTATCTTGCAAATAACCGACAGGATTAACCGCCTCGGTGCCATGGCGGATTTCGAAATGCAATTGGGGCGAGGTCACCGAGCCGGAGCTGCCGACGGTGGCGATGGTTTGCCCACGCTTAACGCTGTCGCCGCGCTTGACCATCAATTTGTCGTTATGGGCGTAGGCGGTGATCCAATCATCGGCGTGCTTGATCAGCAGCAGATTGCCGAATCCCTTGAGTTCATTACCCACATAGGCCACGACACCGTTCTCGGCGGCGTGGACGGGCGTCCCCTTGGCGGCGGCGATGTTCAGCCCGTCATTGTGCTGCCCCTTGCCCGGCAACGGCCCGAATTCCGCGATCACCTCACCCTTGACCGGCCACAGGAAGGTCGAGCTCGCCCGTGCCGCCGGGACCGGCGGGACTGACTGGGCCAATCCATGCGACGGAGTCTGGTTGTAGGACGGGGGTGATTCCGCCGGGACCGCCGCGGCGGCATTGCCCTGCCCCACCACGGGCCGGCTCCCCTTGGCGGCACCGGCGGCGTTGGGAGACGCCACCACGATGGAGCCGGTGGTAGCGGCGGCCGAATTCGCGGTCACCGGAGCCGTGGCTCGGGCTCCAGGAAGGGTCAGACGCTCGCCCACATGCAAGACATAAGGCGGCCGCTTGTTGTTGGTGGCCGCCAGGGTGTTGAAGTCAACCTTGAAACGCCGGGCCAGGATCGACAGGGTATCGCCCTTCTGAACCACGTAATCGCCGCCGCCGCCGGGCAGGCGCAGCACGGTTCCGGGTATCAGCTGATAGGGCGGCTGCAGGTTATTGGCCTCGATCAGCTCGCGCACCGACAGGGAATAGCGGCGGGCAATGGAATAGACGGTATCACCGGCATAGACGGTAACGCTTGGCGGTCGCTGCACATGCAGAGGC
>JACQAD010000278.1 GCA_016195125.1 Magnetospirillum sp. | reverse complement strand
CTCCCAGCCTTCCCGCCACCTGGCCAGCATGGCGGCGATGGCCTCGGGCGGATGCTGGAGGTCGGCGTCCATGGGCACCACCGCCAGCCCGCGCGAGTGGAACAGGCCGGCGGACAAGGCCTTTTCCTTGCCGAAATTGCGCGACAGATCGATGATTCGGACCACGCTCTCGCGCGATTGCACCTCCAAAAGCCGGTCCAGGGTGTCGTCCCGGGAGCCGTCATTGATGCAGATGACCTCGAAGCTGACGCCGAGCGCCGCCAGGGCGGGCAACAGCCGCGCGAACAGCAGCGGGACGTTTTCGCCCTCGTTATAGCAAGGAATGACCACCGACAACGTGGGCAGGGATTTGGGGTCGGCGTCCGTAATCATCATGGAATTCCCAGGCAATGGAGGAGTCCAGCATGGCACCGCCGAGGCGCCGGAGCAACGCAGCTCTGCACGTGCGGCGCGCCTTGCAGGCTTGCTCCGGCGCGCGGTCCATGGCACGGTCTGCGCGACCCATGACCGTTCGGGACCGAGGTTCGATGATCAAGTCCATGCTGTTCTCGGCGCTGTTGGCGCTGGGCCTTCTTGCCGCCACCGATGCCGGCGCCCATGCGGTGCTGGTGGACTCCACGCCGCCGGCCAAGGCCGAACTGGTGGGCAACAAGGTGGAGTTCCACCTGCGCTACAACAGCCGCATCGACGCCAAGCGCTCGCGACTTTCCCTCAAGGGGCCGGGCGGCGCCAAGACGGTGGCGGTCACCCAGGGCGCCAGCGAGGCCGAACTGGTGGCCCGCGCCGAGGGACTGGCTCCCGGCCAGTACGTCCTGTTCTGGGACGTTCTGTCGGTGGACGGCCATGTCAGCCGCGGCCAGGTTCCCTTCTCCGCCATCGCGCCGTAAGGGGCCGCCATGCTGACCACCCTGCCTCCCGACATCATCGCCTTCCTGGCCGTCATCCTGCGCGGCCTGCAATTGTCCTCCCAGGCCATCCTGCTGGGCGGCGTGCTGTTCCTGATGGGCTTCACCCGGCCCATGGCCCCGCTGCTGGCCGGCCGTGCCGGCATCCTGGAGCGCACCGGATTGCGCTGGACCGCCCATGGCAGCTTCACCCTGGCGGCCGTGGCCATCATTGGCATCTTCGCCAATCTGGCCCAGCTGGTGGCCGGTCTGGAGATCGCGCCCGGCGACGCCATGGGCGCCGATTTCGTGCAATGGACCCTGATCATGGCGGTGGCCGCCCTGGCGGCGGGCGTGACCGCGCGCATGGGGGCCAATCCCGCACAATTGCCCACCCTGGCTTTGCTGGCGATGGTGGTGCTGGGCGCCTCGGTGATGTCCAGCCACGCCTTCGCCCGCGTCGATGACCGCCCCTACTTCATCACCGCCGACGCCCTGCATCAGGCCGGCGCCTCGTTTTGGATCGGCGGCATTCCCTTCATGCTGCTGGCGCTCGCCCATGTGACCGAGACGCGCCAGCGGCTGATGGTGTCGCTTCGCTTCTCGCATCTGTTCACCGGAGCGGTGGGCCTGCTGCTGGCCGGTGCCGCCTTGCTGGCCTGGGGCTATATCGCCACGCCGGGCGCCATGATCGGCACCGCCTATGGCATCATGACCCTGGCCAAGGTGTCGCTGCTGGGCGTTCTGCTGCTGCTGGCGGCCATGAACCGCCGCTCGTCGCGCGCCAGGACCGAAGCGGAGGCGGAGGTCGAAGACAAGGGCCAGTTCCGCCTGCGCCGCTTCGCCGAGATCGAGATCGGCATCGGCATCACCGTGCTGATGATCGCCGCCTCCATGGCCTCGCAGCCTCCCGCCATCGACCAGACCCAGTTCCAGGCCAGCGTCTCGGAGATCGTCGAGCGCATGGCGCCGGTGCGCCCGCCCCGCCTGGTCAGCCCGCCGTCAGACCACCTGTCCATGGGCGCCGAGAAGACCACCGATTCCGAAACCGCCGACAAGATGTGGTCCGAGTTCAACCACAATTGGGCCGGCATTTTCGTCCTGGCCATGGGTCTGGGCGCCTTTGCCGGGCGTCTGGGCGTCGGACCGGCCCGCCACTGGCCGTTGCTGTTCCTGCTTCTGGGCATCGGCATCATCTTGCGCTCCGACCCGGAAAGCTGGCCGATCGGCCCCATGGGATTTTTCGAGACCCTGGCCGACCCCGAAGTCTTCCAGCATCGCGTCGTCGGCCTGTTGCTGTTCCCCTTCGGCCTGTTCGAATGGGCCGTGCGCACCGGACGCCTGAAGAGCGAGCGCGCCGCCCTGATCTTCCCGATCCTGTGCGCGGTGGGCGCCGCCTTGCTGCTGGTCCACAATCACACCCTGACCGACGTCAAGGAGCGCTTCCTGATCGAATTCAGCCACATTCCCATGGGATTGTTCGGAGTGATGGCCGGCTGGCTGCGCTGGCTGGAGATCCGCTCCGCCGGCCGCGCCAGGGAAATCGCCGGCGCGCTGTGGCCGTTGTGCTTCTCCATGGTCGGCATCTTGCTGATCTTCTACCGGGAACTTCCCTGAAGGCCCATCGACCTGATTGAATACTGGGGAGCGGGCGAATGCGTAATCGCACCAAGATCCTGCTTCTGGCCCTGGGAACCCTGCTGCTGACCGCCGTGGCGGTCAGCACCGCCGGGTACTGGTATTCCAAGCCCGCCATCGTCACCATCTCGGTGGGCCCCGAGGCGTCGCCCGGCCATAAATTCGCCCGCAAGCTGGCCGACGTGCTGGTCCAGAACCACGCGTCCATCCGCCTTCAATTGCTGGAGAACGAGGCCGGCGGCCATCCCCTGTCGCGCTTCGCCCATCACGAGGCCGATCTGGCGGTGGTACGCACCGACGAGCGCAAGATCCCGCCCACCGCGCGGGCCATCGCCATCTTGGAGCACGAGGCGCTGCTGCTGATCACGCCGCGCCAGAGCAAGTTCCGCTCCCTGGCCGATATGGAGCGGCGCAAGGTGGTGGTGGTGGGCCGCGACGGCCGCAACGAGACCTTCGTGCGCCGCCTGCTGGAACAGTACAAGCACGATCCCAAGCTGATCGACATCCGCACCGTGCCGCCGGGCACGGCGCTGGAGACGCTGCTGGCTCCGGGCGGCGGGGCCGACGTGGCGGTCCTGCTCGAGCCGCTGTCGCGCCTGTCGGGCGCCAATGATTTCGAGCAATTGGCCAAGGCCCTGAAGGGCTTCAGCGTCCATCCCATCAATGACGCCGCCGCCCTGGAGCGCAAGCTGCCCGGCGTCTATACCGAGACCCTGGAGGCCGGGTTGCTGTCGGGCTCGCCGCGCATCCCCGACGAGGACATTGAGACCGTCGCCCTGCAGCGCATCCTGGTGGCGCGCGGCAAGCTGCCCGAGCAGCAGGTGGTGGAACTGATGCGGGCCCTGTTCGAGAACGGGCGGCAATTGGCGGTCGACGGCGGTTATGCCTCGCATATCGAGCCGCCCTCCACCGAGAAGGGCGCGCTGATCGCCAGCCACGAGGGCGCCAATCAATACGTCTCCAGCGAGGTCAAAACCTTCTTCGACCGCTATTCCGACCTGATCTATATCGGCATGTCGGTGGCCAGCGTGCTGGGTTCGAGCGCCATCGCCCTTTACGGCACGGTTTTCCGCCGCGTTCCCGTCCAGGCCAGTTCGCGCGCCCCACAATTGCTGGCCCTGCGCGACCGGGCCCGCACCGCCGGGCCGGAACAGCTCAACGCCATCGAGGCGGAGCTGGAGGCCGTGCTGGACGAAATCATGATCGGCCTGGGCGACGGCTCCATCTCGCCCCGTGGGCTGGAGGCGTTCCGGCTGGCCTACGACACCGCCCGCGATGCCGTGGCCGCCGCCCGTGCCAAATGCGCGTAGGCGGGTGACGTGCCGATGCGCCGGTCCTCGACCGCGCCGCCCACGGTGAAGTGGTAAAGCGACTGCCACGCCGTCGAGTCCGGGTCCAGGCCCAGCATCTCGTGCACCTCGTCATCGAGATAGCAGCCGATACCGGTCCCCGACAGACCGGCGGCGGTGGCCTCGAGATAGAGCACCTGGCCGAGGATTCCCGCCTCCCAGAACAGGCGGCGATAGGCCCATTGCCCCTCTTCCTCCAGGGTGCGGTCGAACTCGGCCACCATGCCCAGGCTGAAGGCGCCGCGCCCGGCGATGGATTGCTGGCAGGACAAGGCGATGCTCGGCCAGCGGTAATCGTCCAGGGCCAGACGGTAAAGCGGCAGCACCCCCGGCGCCGCCTCGTCCCAGGTAAAGGCCGGCGAACAGGCCGCCTTCAGCCGCTCCAGGCTTGAGGGGTCGCGGATCAGGGCATAAAGGCCCGGCGCCAGTCCCTCGACCCGATGGACGAACAAGAACAGCGCCAGCCGCGCCGGCCAGGGAAACGACGACCACGGCACCCGCGCCGCGTCGGGCAAGGTGGCGGCCAGCAGGCGCAGCAGCGCCGCCTTGTCCATGGCGGTGGCCCCATCCATGGCCTGGGCGGAGCGGCGGCGGCGGATGAGGCTTGCGGTCGGCTCGGCGCTTGCCGGCAGAGACGGAGACGGTACCGATGGTGGAGACGCCAAAGGCGGCTGCGTCGGCTTCTCGCTGAGGCGCAAGGCCTGGCCGATGACCGGCCAGACCTCGTGGTCCTCGCTCAGGCGATTGGCCTGCCCCGCCCAGGTGCCGCCCACCGGAATCAAGGCGGGTTCGTCCAGGGGAAGGGGCGAGACCAGGGCCAGCAGATCGGGATGCTCGGGCTCGTAGCGGTGACAGGAATCCGCCCGATCCAGACCCAGCAGCGCCGCCAGATCCTCGTCGCCCGGCCCGCTCAGCGCCCGCACCCGCCATCCCAGGCAGGCCGCCGCGTAGGAGGCCGCCGCCAGGGCATGGCCGCAATCATGCTGGCAATAGCGAAAGGCGCGCTCGCCATACTTCCAGGCCTCGCGCCAGACAATGGAGGACAAGCCCAGCAGGAAGGCGCCCGGCGGCAAATCCGCCGGCATCGCCTCCAGGCGGCAGCGCTCCTCCAGGGCATGGTGAAAGGCGCTGTAATGATAGAGGCCCGGCCCGTCGCCGATCCCCGCCAGGGGCGGCAGGATCACCCAGCCCTCGGTGGGATGAAGATTGCCGCTGCTGGGATTGTTGCGCAGCGCCCAGCGGGCGTCGCCCGTTTCCTTCCAGGCCGACAGACCCAAGGCCAGTTCCAGGAACAGCCCCAGCCCGCTCCGGTCCAGCGCGGCGGCGGGACGCCCGTCCAACCGGCCGAAGGGCGGAGTGTCGGCATCAAGGCCCAGGGGCAGGTCGATGCGCCGCGCGCCCTCGAACGAGCGGAACGGGTCGGGCTGGCTGTCCCAATCGAGAAAGGCCGGGCCCAGGGCGTAGTGACGGCTGGAATGCTTGGTGCGCGAATGGTAGGCGCGGATGTCGCCGGGCAGGTCATCACTCATCGCCATCTTCCCACCATCGAGCGGAGCCCTTATATTGGAACGATAGCAATATACGCGATCTCACCCTTGGGGCGAAGCAGATGAGCGAGTTTCCCACCGACCTCGCCGGCGAACGGCTGGTGCGCAAGGCGCCCAACCATATTCTCGCCCTGGATCAAGGCGACCAGGATTATATCCGCGCCGGCCTGGAAGCGGTGCAGGCCAATTTCGGCATCGCCGCCCTGCCCGACATGCCCATCGCCCTGATGCCCGGACGCACGCTGATGCGGCTGCTGGTGGATCTGCGCGCCCAATTGCGGCCGCGCAACCCGGATCAGCGCGAGGCCTGGGGCAAGCTGGCCGGCGCCATCCTGGTGCTGGACACCGCCTGCGACTTCGCCATTCAGCATTCCGAAGCCGAGCGGCGCCGGACGGATCCGGGCGATCTGGAAGAGTAAGCCCTATTGCGGGCAGATGAGATCGACGGTCTCTTCGGCGATGGAGATTTCCGCCGGCAGACGGGCGACGATATCGCCGTCCCCCTGAACCGGGGCGCCGCGCGGCCCGGTGATCAGGATGTTCCTGGCCGAGATCACCTGGACCTCGGGCAGGCCGGGCAGCTTGCCCAGCGGCAAGGCGATGCCATAGCGCAGCATTCCAGCCATGCCGGGATTGGGCAGGATGCATAATTCCAGCATGGGGGCTTCCAGGCTGGCATCGGGGGCGGCGATGAACGGCCCGCCGTAGAAGCGGCCCTTGCAGGCCACCACCATGCGGCCCTCGTATTCGACGCCATCGGCGCGGATGGTCAGCTTGGGGAAATCATAGCCCACCGCCTGACGCAGGCTTTCCACCACATAGGCCAGCTTGCCGGCGCGGCGCTTCAAGGCGGTGCTGACCCCGGCCACCACATGGGCGTCGAGGCCGGCGCCGGCCATCAGCAGAAAGCGGCGGCAATTGGCCAGGCCCACATGGATGCGCCGGGTCGGCCCCAGGGTGACGGCGCGGGCCACCTGATCCAGATTATTGGGGTCCAGGCCGATCTCGCAGGCCAGTACATTGGCGGTGCCCAGCGGGATCACCCCCAGGGCCAGGCCGTGGCCGCCCTGGTTCAAGCCGTTCAGAACCTCGTTGACGGTGCCGTCGCCGCCGGCGGCGATGACCGCGTCATACGCCTCCATGGTGGCTTCGGCGGCAAAATCCTCGGCGTCGCCCCGCTGACGGGTCTCGCGGCAGGTCACCCGCCCCCCCATCGCCTCGACGCGCTCGACCACATCCTGCAGCTTGCGGCGGCGGTGACGGCCGGCGGTGGGATTGTGGACGATCAAGACCCGGCGCGGCGCCAAGGTGGTGCCGATGGGGGTCTCCATGCAGGCCAGGGGAGAGGTGCTCATGGAGCGCTGGTATATCGCGCCCAGGAAGAAATCGTGATGAATTAATTGTTACAGGACTCCTTCACTTTGATGAAATGTTCCAGTCTCAATCAAAATGATGGTGCCTGTGACTCCCGCATGCACTATTACATGATCTCAGTATTATTCTGGATAAAGATCGGATGCTTGCCCGATGAACGCCAGTCTCGACATAAAGAGGCGTTACAGGACCATCTGGATTTCAGATATTCATTTGGGCACGCGCGGCTGCAAGGCCGATGATCTTCTGGATTTCCTGAAGAATACCGAATCCGACACTCTGTATCTGGTGGGCGACATCGTCGATGGCTGGCGCCTTCGAAAGTCGTGGTACTGGCCCCAGGCCCATAACGACGTGGTCCAAAAGCTGCTGCGCAAGGCGCGCAAGGGCACGCGGGTGGTGTTCGTGCCCGGCAATCACGATGAATTCGCCCGCGACTACAGCGGCTTCCTGTTCGGCGACATCGAGGTGGCGACCACCGCCATGCACGAGACCGCCGCCGGCAAGCGCCTGTTCATCCTGCACGGCGACGCCTTCGACGGAGTGGTCAAGCACGCCAAGTGGCTGGCCCATCTGGGTGATTCCGCCTACACCTTCGCGCTGTCCCTGAACCACTGGTTCAACGTCATCCGCCGTTCCATGGGCTTTCCCTACTGGTCGCTGTCGTCCTACCTGAAGCACAAGGTCAAGAACGCCGTCCAGTACATTGCCAATTTCGAGGAGACCATGGCCGAGGAAGCGCGCCGCCACGGCGCCGACGGCGTGGTCTGCGGCCATATCCATCATGCCGAGATCCGTGACGTGGACGGCATCCTCTACTGCAATGACGGCGATTGGGTCGAAAGCTGCACCGCCCTGGTCGAAGACACGGACGGCCGGATGGAGATTATCCACTGGCTGGGACAGGCTGGGCTGTCGGTGGACACCGCCGAGGCATCTGAGCCAAAGGAGAAGGTATGCGCATACTCGTCGTCTCGGATGCTTGGCTTCCTCAGGTCAATGGTGTCGTCCGCACCCTCGACACCCTGAAGGGCGAACTGGAGCGCGCCGGCCACGACGTGGTGATGGTGACGCCCGACCGCTTCCGCACCATCGCCTGCCCGACCTATCCCGAGATCCGTCTGGCCCTGCGCCCCGGCCGCAAGATCGCCCAGATGATCGCCGCGGCCCAGCCCTGCGCCATCCACATCGCCACCGAAGGCCCCCTGGGCTGGGCGGCGCGCAGCTATTGCCGGCGCCAGGGCCTGCCCTTCACCACCGCCTACCACACCAAATTCCCCGAATACATCCAGGCCCGCTTTCGGGTGCCGCTGCCCATCTCCTACGCGGTGATGCGCCGGTTCCACGATTCCTCGGCCCAGATCATGGTGGCGACGCAAGGCATCGAAACCGAACTGGCCCAGCGCGGCTTCAAGAATATCAGCCGCTGGTCGCGGGGCGTCGATACCGAACTGTTCCGCCCCCGGCCCGAGGCCAAGGGCAAGGACGGCCCCTTCGGCCACCTGCCCGGCCCCATCTTCCTCTATGTGGGACGGGTGGCGGTGGAGAAGAACATCGAAGCCTTCCTGCGGCTCGATCTGCCCGGCACCAAGGCGGTGGTGGGCGACGGCCCGCAACTGGAGGAGATGAAGCGCCGCTTCCCCAAAGTCCATTTCGCCGGCGCCCGCTTCGCCGAGGATCTGGCCCGGCATTATGCCGCCGCCGACGTCTTCGTCTTTCCGTCGCGCACCGACACCTTCGGGCTGGTGCTGCTGGAGGCCCTGGCCTCGGGCCTGCCGGTGGCGGCCTATCCGGTGCCCGGTCCCAACGACGTCATCGGCACCTCGCCGGCCGGAATTCTCGACGACGATCTGGGCATGGCCGCCGAGGCGGCGCTCCGCATCGATCCCGGCCTCTGCCGCGACCACGCCTTGGGCTTTTCGTGGGAAGCCTGCGCCCGCCAGTTCATCGACAATCTGCGCCCGTTCGAAACCGGAGTGTGGCAGGCGGCGGCGGAATAACCGCCGCCCGCCACCCGTCAACCGGCCCGGACTCCGCTCAGGAAGCGCGTCACCTCATCCCGCAGATGCGCGGAATTCGCGGCCAGTTCATCCGCGCCCGACAGTACCTGCCGGGAGGCGGCGCCGGTGGAATTGGCCGCCTGAGAAATGCCGGTGACATTGACCGTCACCTCCCTGGTGCCGTGAACCGCCTCCTGAACGTTGCGGGCGATCTCGGCCGTCGCCGCGCTTTGCTCTTCCACCGCCGAGGCGATGCCCGCCGAGATCTCTCGCACCTGCCCGATCACCGTGCCGATATTACGGATGGCTTCGACGGCCCGACGGGTCTCGTCCTGCACCGCTCCGATCTGGCTTCCGATGTCCTCGGTAGCCTTGGCGGTCTGGTTGGCCAGATGCTTGACCTCATTGGCGACCACCGCGAAGCCTTTCCCGGCCTCGCCCGCCCGCGCCGCCTCGATGGTGGCGTTCAAGGCCAGAAGATTGGTCTGCGACGCGATGTCGGTGATCAGACTGACCACCTGATCGATGCGCCCCGCTGCCTCAGCCAGGCCACGGACCATATCGTTGGTCCGCTCGGTCTCCTCGGCCGCCTGGCTGGAGATGGTGGCGGCATCGTCGACCCGGCGCCCGATCTCGGAGATGGAGGACGACAGCTCCTCGGCAGCCGCGGCCACGGTCTGGACGTTGGCGGTGGCCTGATCGGCGGCGGCGGCGATATTGGTCGCCTGAGTCCGGGTCTGCTCGGCGGCGGCCGTCATATCCTGGGACGAGGATTGCATCTGCGTCGCCTGGGCCGAGACGCCGTTGACCAGTCCCATCACCGCGCTTTCGAAGGAATCTGCCATATCCAGCATGGCGCGCCGGCGTTCGGCCTCGGCCCGGACCTTGGCGTCCTCCTGCTCCTTTTGCAGCGCCGCGACCCGGATGGCATTGTTCTTGAACACCTGCACCGCCTTGGCCATCTCGCCGATCTCGTCGCCCCGGTCCAAGGCGGGAATGGCGATCGAGATATCGCCTGCCGCCAGCCTCTCCATGGCAGCGGTCATGGCGCCTACCGGAACGGCGATGGAGCGGCTGACCGCCAGGGACAGGGCCAGGCCCAGTCCCATGCTCAGCAAGCCGACCGCGATGGATACGTCGATGGCCGTGGCGATCTGCGCTTCGGCTCCCGCCTGCACCTCGGCGGCGATGGCATGGAAGTTGTTGGCCAGATCCTCGCCGACCACATCCAGCCTGGCCGCGATGGCCCCGGCCACCGGGGCGACGGCGGCAGTTCCCTCATGGTCTTGGCCAGGCGCTCGGGCGTGATGGTCGCGGCCCGCACCTTGCCCAGTTCCTCGCCAGCCTGCCGGAATGAGGCGGCGGCGGCCGTCATCTTGGCGTCATCGCCCGTGGCGATCGCCGTCCAGACCAGCATTCGTCCCTGGAATATCTCCTTCTCCAACCGTTCCACCCGGGCTTCGTTGGAAACCAGCCGGATGGCCCGATCGAAGGCCTGGGAGGTCGCCTTGCCGGAATAGATGCCGTAACCGCTCAGCCCGGCGATCATCAGCACCAGCAGCCCGAAACCGACCAGCAGGCGAGCGACGATTCTCAAATGTCCCAGCATGGGCCAATCCTTTGTCCAGCGGCGTCAGCCACTTGGTTGTGAACCCCAACAATGGCATACGTTAAGTGAGATGATTGTGCAGCGCACCATTCGAAGGGTGACATTTGGCCCCCGCCCCGGAATGGCAGGACTGCGAATTCATCACGCATGGATTGGCCGACAGCCTCGACGAGGCGCGCGCCTCTTGACCGGCGAGGCTGCTTCGTGAGTTGATGCCGGATTCGTGGTTAAGCCTGGAATACCCATGCCTTGGATCGATTGACCGGCGGCTTTCGC
>JACQAD010000277.1 GCA_016195125.1 Magnetospirillum sp. | reverse complement strand
TCGCCCGGCGCGGGAAGCGCCAGGGTAATGCCGGGCGCCACCATCACCTGGTCAGAGACGGGGGGCGGGACCGAGCAGCCGGTCAGAAGTGCGGCAACGAAGCAGAGAAAGGGCAAACGCATCGGTAGAAAGACGATTCTGACAAAGGGGAGGGATCCTACACGACTTTCCCCACGACCTCCACCGCCGAACCTTGACACCACACATCACTATGGTAGAAATATGGCAACATTAATATTTCCTTTTAATAAGGGCACACCATGAATCGGACGATAGCGGCAATCGGACTTTGCTTCTTTCTGGCGGGATGCGCCGTCGGAAACACCTTCGATTACCGTAATGCGGTTCCCGAACTGGCCGCGACCACCGAAAAGGCGGTGGTTGTGGTGACCATCGACCAGCGCCCGTATGTCCTGGCTGGAGACAACACGCCACAATGGGTGGGCATGTTCCGGGGCGGGTTCGGCAATCCGTTCGGCGCCCACACCGCGTCCGGCGCCCCTCTCGCCGAGGACGTGGCCGTGGCGCTGGTCGCCGGCTTGCGGGCCAAGGGCGTCAATGCGGTGGTGGCCTCGAGCCAGACGGCGGCCTCCCCCCAGCAGCGCAAGTTGTCGGTCACCATCAAGGACTGGCGGTCGGACACCATGATGAACACGCTGATCCGCTATGACCTGCGGGCCGAGGTGATGGATGCTGCGGGAACCGTCCTGGCGAGCAACGCCGTCAAGAACGAACGCACATTCTCCACCTTCAACAACCTGCCCAGCACCACCGCCGCCGAGGTGCTGGTCCACTTCAAGGCGATCATGGCCGATCTGCTGAACGCCCCGGAGCTTCAGAAGGCCTTGCTCTGACGGATGGAGCTAGCAGGAAGGCCAGCGCCACCCCCACCAGCATGGTGGCGCCGAAGGCCCGGACTGCCACCGCCTGACTGGCCGCCAGCAGGCCAAAGGACAGCAGGGTGGTCAGCATGGCCAGGCTGACCGACACCAGGGTGACGGGATCACGCTGGCCATCCTCGGCGCAGAACACGGCGTAATCGGTACCGATGGACAGCACCAGCACCAGAGCCATGGCGCCAAAGAAGGAAAACCCCAATCCCGCCAGCGCCAGCAGGGGTGGGGTCAGCGCCACGGCCGCCGCCGCGGGGATCATCACCCGTACCGCCCTCTTCATTCCATAGCGCCAGGCCAGCAGCGGCACCATCAGCAGGGTCGAGGCCGCCACCAGCATCAGGGCGCGGCGGCGATAGCTTTCCAGCAAAAGGTTCAGATCGCCGGTGGGATCGACAAAGCGCACACCGTCCAATCCTTGCGCCGCCTGCCGCAGAATGCCGGATTCCACGCCGCCATCCACGCTGACCACATGCATGGTGTCGTCCAGCACCAGGGCGTCGAGGAAAGGCAAGCCTCCGGTGGCTTGAATATGGGCCAGGGACAGAGGTGTACCGTAAGGAGCGGCCTCGGGCTCAGCCATGCCCAGGCCCGCCCGGTAGGCTGCCAGATGAGGATTGTACAGCGCCCGCAGAACCAGGGCGGCATTCTCCACCTGACGCTTGGCCGAAGGCACGAACCGCGCCACGGATTGCCGATTGGCCAGCCCGTCCAACCGCTCGTCCAGCGCCTCCTCCCGCTCCAGCACCTGCTGCCCGTCGTCCCCTCGCACCAGAAAGAAGCGCCCGGCCTGACCGAACCCGGCAAGGCGCTGAATCTCGGCCTGCTGGGTCAAGCCCTTGCTGGCGCCGCATGTCGTCATCCACCTCCAGCCGGGCCAGCCCCAGCACGCCCACCAGAACGAGAACGGCCAGCACGATCCTCCGCGCCCGCGCCCATCCCGCCTCGCCCCAGAATCGCCACAGCCCGGCGGCCGCCGCCGCCCAGGACCGGTTCAGCTTGGCGGCCGGCACGCGGTCCAGCAGGGGAAACCACAGAATCACCGATAGAAACGATCCGACCAGCCCGATGGCGGAGAACACCGCCACCTGATGCAGGCCGGGAAAGGGCGACAGCGCCAGGGCGCCATAGCCGATGATGGTGGTGGCTGCCCCCAGGGCAATGCCCGGCAGCACATGGGCGAGCCGGGCGGCTGGATCGGTTCGCGGCGTGAAGATCTGGCCGAAATATAACAGAGCGTAGTCGACGGCGATGCCGATCAGGGCGGCACCAAACATCTGGGCCGCCACATGCAGCGAGCCGAACAGGAACAGGCATGCCGACAACGCCGCCGCCAAACCGGCCCCGATCGCGGCCAGGGAGAGCAGTAGCGGACGCAGGGAGCGGAAGGTCAGCACCACCAGCAACACCGTGCCGGCCAGGGACACCAGACCGATACGCGCCGATTCGGCCATGGCCTGCTCCGCCCCCGCCTGGGCAAAGAACACGGCGCCCAGGCGCAGGACGTTCGTCCCCTCGGGGACTCCCGAGCTGGCAGTGTCGAAGGCGGCGACGAAGCGGTTCTGGAACTCCAGGTCAAAGGCTTCGCCCTGGGTCCGCAGGCTGAGCAAAACCCAGGTGACACCGTCCTCGACCAGACCGGGCAGCCCTTCGTCCATGCTCACCCGGCTGGCCGGATTGGGCAAGCCGCCCAGGAAGGCGGGAAACAGCAGGAAGGGATCGCGGACCAACAGCCTTGAATCCACCGCGCCGCCAAAGCCGTAGATCTGCGACAGCGCCCGCTTGACCAAAGCCTCGCCTTCGCCGCGCAACAGCCTCTGCCGGTCCTCCTCGGCCAGTAAGCCAGCCCGATGGGCGAAATAGGCGGCGCCCAGCCGCTTGACCGCGTCCTCACCGGGGATATCGCTTTCGGGCCGCACCAACCCACCCTCCACCAGGGCGGCACGCAGGCTCAGGGCGGCGGCACGGGCCTTGTCCCGGTCCTTATGGCCCACCAGCACCACCACCCGGCCCGACAGCCAGCGCGCCACCCTGTCCTTGGCGGCCTGAAGCTCCGGTTCACGTTCCTCGCGCGGCAGCAGAGCCATGATATCGGTCTCGCGCGGCAAGCCGTCGCGCGACAGCCAAGCCACATGGACACAGGCGGCCAGCACCACGGCCAGCCACAGCAGAGCGAGAGCCTTCCTCACCTGAGCAACGCCGCCTCGGCGGCATCCAGGGGGCGCGCATTGAGAACCTGATCGCTGAAAAGCAGCCGGTCCCGGTCACCGCCCGGCTTGGTGATCTCCACCTCTTCGACGAAGCGTCCCACCCGCGCGGCGATGGCGGGCATGTTGGGATCATCGGCCCGCAGCGGGCGCAGGGAAACAACGTCGCCCCTGCGGCTCACCGCGAAGGCGCCGTCCAGTCCACGCCAATCCCCGGCCAGGGCGGCGGCCAGCATGTCGTAAAGCCGGGCCAGAAACGGCAGCCGGGCGACGGAAAGCCGCGATGTCTCGGCGCCATCGACGCTTTGCACCAATCCGCCGGGGGTCACGACCGTGGTGATGGCGAAGGGAGTCTCCGCCCGCCAGATCAGGCCGCGCCCGGGCGCCACCAGGAAGCCGCCTTCGGATCGCAAGGGCGCGGCGAAGCCCTGCATGTACCGCTCCTGCACGAAGCGGCCGCGCAGCACGTCTCCGTCCTTCAAGACGGCGGTCTCGGCCCAGGCCGGGGAGACCAGCAGCAGAAGCAGAAGCGTCAGGCGGATCATGACAGCAACCTCCGCACCCGATCCACCAGGGCGGGCGGCGTCTCCAGGCATAACTCTCCCGATGGCATGGCCACAGCCAACTGAATGGTGGTGGCCTTGGTCAGAGTCTCGCCGCTTTGGGCGTCGAGGATGCGGTATTCGATGCGCAGCCGATTTTCGTACTCGGCCAGAGTGGCGATGACCCGTACCATTTGGGCGAAGCGGATCGGCCGCACATATTTGAGGCGCATATCGACGATGGGCCAAGCATAGCCCGAGCGCTCCATCTCCGGGTAGTTGTAGCCGATCTTGTCCAGCAGGGCGCAGCGGGCCTCTTCCAGAAAGCGGGGATAATTGCCGTGCCAGACCACCTGCATGGGGTCCAGGTCATAGAATTGCGCCTTAAGCTCGATCTCGGCCGAAATCATTCGGCGACCCCTTTCGCCCAGAAGTCGAAAAAATTGTACCATTGGAACGGAGCCTCCCGGCACTCCCGCTCCAGCCGCGCCGCATAGCGTCCGGCCCACTGGGCGATGGCCTCCTGGCGCCGTCCGCGCGGCAGGTCCACCCGCTCGGCAAAGGGTTCAAGGCTGAGCGTCCAGGTTCCGTCGCCCGTGCGACGACAGAACAGCAAATAGACCGGACAGCCCAGCAACGAGGCCAGCAGCCAGGGGCCTTGCGAGAACTCAGCCGCCTCGCCCAGGAACGGAATACTGCAGGTCCGCCCCTGGGACAGTACCGGCACCCGGTCGCCCGCCATGGCGACCCACTCGCCGGCCTCGATGCGCTCGCGCAGCAGAATGGCCGTTTCAGGCCCCATCTCGGTGACCTGGAGCATACGCGAGGCCGCCTCGCCACGATGGACCTCCAGCAGGCGGTTGTAGTTCTCCGCGTGGCGGGTATGGACCAGCACGGTCAGACGCCGGCGGAGCGCCGGATCCATCAGGGCGTGGGATAATTCGGCATTGCCGTGATGGCTGACCAGCAGCAAGGCGCCACGGGGATCGGCGGCGGCGGCGAGGCCTTTAATCTCCATGGCCCGAAGCGGGACGGCACCACTCCAGGCGGCAAACGCGTCGAGAGCGCGGCCGGCAAAGTCCATCAGATGACGGAAACCCTCGGCAAGGGATGGCTGGCGGTTCAGCACCCGGCCAAGATAGGAGCGCGAGGCCCGCCGCTGCTCGCCCCCCGTCAGAAAGAAATAGAGGACGATAGGCGCCATCACCCAGGTGCAGGCCCTGCGCCCCAGCAGCCGATAGCTACCGGCGACGAAGGCCAGCCCCCACAAGGCCCCTCGCTCGCCCAAACCTGCCCAGTGGGAGGGTCCGGCAGGCCAGTGTTTGCGGGCAAGCCGGCTCAGCATAGTCAGCACGAGGCGCGTATGCATCAGCGTGATGCGGACATTGTCCCGCACCATCCGGAAATTGGAGGTGTTGCCCTCGGGATAGATCACCCGCACAGGCACCATGACCGGTGCGATACCGCGCCAGAACAGACGCACCATGATCTCGGTGTCGAAATCCATGCGCCCGCCGATATGCTCCTCGTCCATCAAGGCAAGGCAGGGCGCCAGGGGGTAGACGCGAAAGCCGCACATGCTGTCGCTGATGCGAAGGCTGAGCGTCTCCACATAGACCCAGAGATGGGTCACCCAACGGCCGATCCGCCGCCCCAGCGGCACGGACTCGTCATAGACCGGCTTACCACTTACTACCGCGTCGGGCTGGGCCTCGGCGGCTGCCAGCAAGAGCGGCAGCGCGTTCAGATCATGCTGTCCGTCAGCGTCCACCTGCACCGCATGGGTGAAGTCCCTCTGAGCGATAAGGCGAAACCCGTCCATCACGGCCGTGCCCTTACCGCCGTTCACCGGCCTGCGATGGACGGTGACTCCGTCGTCGGGGTGGTGAAGCGCGGCCATGGCCGAGGCGGCGGGCTCGGAGCTGCCGTCATCGATGATCAGGACAGGAAGACCGAGCTCCCGCAGGCGTCTCACCACCTCAGGCAAGACCCGCCAGTGATTGTGGCTGGGAATCAAGGCGCAAGGGCGGATCATAGGAAGACCGTCCCGGAGGAGCATACATCCCGTCCCCGCCGATATTCAAACGACAGGCGGCGCTTGTCCCGGTCGTGGCGCAGACCGAGGGTCAGCCGGTCGCCGGGCGCGACAACCGACTTGAACTTGATCTGGAACTCCTGGGCGGCCTGAAGGGGCAGCCCCAACTCCTCGCGGCCCAAATGGACGGCCCAATCCATCTGCACCACGCCGGGCAGGATGGGCCGGCCGGGAAAATGTCCCTGGAACCACAGGAGAGCGGGTGGAATCTCCAACTCCAGTTCCAACTCCGCCTCCCCCTTCCGACGGCGGTCGAGAACCTTGGGCAGCCGCTCCGGGGCGGTGAACAACTCCGCCAGATCCTCGGCCCGCCGCTTGCCCATCACGCTTTCCGGCAAAGCCGCCACAAAGCGCCAGCGGCGCGGCAGGCAAACGGGCTCCAGCCCAGCCGACAGCGTTGCGCGCAACCGGCGCCCAAAACGATACGCTCCCCAGGCGGCCAAAGCCTCGCGCCCCTCGTCGCCCAGCACCAGCACGGCGGCCAGCCGTCCGTCCAGAACCACAACCGCCGCCCGCTCGACCTCGGGCAATCCTTCCAGGGCCTGCTCCACCTCGTCCAGGCCGACACGCTTGCCCTCGATCTTGACGATACGGTCGGCGCGGCCCAGCAGGTGGAAGCCGCCGTCGTCCATCACCTCGACACGGTCGGCGATCCGAAGGTTGCCGACCGGCGAGTCCAGGTGCAGCAGCCCCTCGGCGTCGGACGTAATCCTGTAGCCGGGCAAGGGCCGCCAGGGCGGCTGTCCCACCCCGTCACGCGACCGGGTGGCCATGGCCCCGGTCTCGGTGCTGCCGTAGATCTCGGTCACGGTGGTCCCCAGCACTCGCCGGGCGTCCAGGCTTGCCGCCTCGGACAGCGGCGCGCCTGCCGACAGAACCATGCGAGGGCGACGGTCCGGCGCCAAGGGCTCCAACCCGCCCAGCCGGGCCAGATGGGCGGGCGAAGTGACCAGCACGGCACCCTCGGGCATCTCGGCCAGCAGCGTCTCCCACAGGTCGAACCGACCGGCCAGGAACGGCCGCCCGGCAGCCAGTGGCCAGAGGAAATTGAAGACCAGTCCGTAGACGTGGTGATGGGGAACGGTGGAGGTCGTCACGGCACCGGCCAGACAATCCCCCCACAGGCCATGCAACGCCGTCAGTTCGGCGCTCAGGGTTCCCAAGCTGCGCTCGACCCGCTTGGCGGCACCCGTGGAGCCTGATGTGTGGAAAACCAGCCTTGAGTCTTCGGCCGAAAGGCCCGGCTTCCATTCCGCCGTCCCAGGAATGAAGGTGTCGTCGACAACCCGGTCCACCTCTTCGGCCAGAAGGGCCAGGGTTGCGGGCTGGGTATTGGCGGGCAGCACGATCTCGGCCCCCGCGCTCAAACCTCCCAGCAGACCCACGGCGAAGCGCCGGCAATCCTCGTCGACCACGGCAACCCGGCGGCAACCTGCCAATTGCCGGGCCGCACCGCCGATTTCGGCGCAAAATTGGGACCAGAGCACGCCCCCCTCCCCGCCCGGCAGAACCACATGGTCCGGGGCGAAGGCAGAGGGGGAAAGGTCTTCAAGGCGGATCACGGCCTTGCCTCCCGCGCCCTCGCACGGCGGCGTACCGCGTATTCCACCGCGAACAGAATCCCCATCAGCAGATAGCTGACCAGGCCGTTGTAAAGAGTCCACACCGCCATGTCCCCGAGATAGGCCGTAAACGCCGACACGGCGGCATTGGTGCCGAGAAACAGGGTCCAGACCAGATTTACCTTGCGCATATAGGCCGTCGCCGCGGGACTGGGGTCAGGCTCGGTCAGGGCGGCAAAGCACTGAACCAGACAAGGCGGACGCAGCAACGACAGGCCAAAGGCCACCGACATGCCCAGACTCATCAGCACCGGATAGGCCAGGGCTGCCGTCTCGGACTTGACCAGTCCCAGGATACCGGTAATGGCGAAGACCATGGCCAGGGCGGGCATCAGCGCATGGGCGGAAGCGGCACGGCGAAGTGCCCACAGCCGCGCGGCCACCAGGATCAGGGCCGCCAGTACCAGGGCACCGGCGGGAATGCGTCCCTGAGAAAAATAGACGACAAAGGGATAGGCGAGCCCGAGAGCCGCCAGCACCACGACGGAAAGACCGGGCCTATTCGGCGATGAGATCATGGACGCGGTCGACTACGTCGGAGACCGTGCGTACCGTCTTGAACTGATCAGGCTTGATCTTGCGGGCGGTGAGGTCTTGCAGCCGCACCACCAGATCGACGGCGTCAATGCTGTCCAAGTCCAGATCTTCGAACAACTTGGCGTCGGGCGTCACCTTGTCGGCCGGAAGTTCGAACATCTCCTGAAGATATTCGGACAGAGTGGCGAAAATTTCCTCGCGCATCACGGCTTCACCTCGTTATGGGAGCGGATGAACTGGGCCAGATTGCGGATATTGGCGAAGTGCCGCCTGACCTCCTCGGAAACCGTTTCGATCTTGACGCCGTAGACCTTGCGGATGGCCACTCCCAGTTCAAGCGCATCGATCGAATCGAGGCCGAGCCCGGCATCGCCGAACAGCGGCTCGTCCGAGGCGATATCTTCAGGCGACAAGTCCTCGATCTTCAGCGCCGAGACGATCAGCCGTTTCAGGTCCAGTTCCAACGTGTCCATGATGGGAAGGTTCCGCGTAAAAGTCCTCAATGAATGCGACAATCCGTCGCGACGATTGCGAGCGGAAGCGATAGCCCAGGAACCGACCGATGTCCAGACGGTCACAAACCTGCATGCAAAATTCCGTCCGCGTCTCGGGCACCTTCCACCAGGGGTTCCCCTTGTGCAGCAGGGGAGGTTCGACGGACATGCGGATCATCTGGAGGTCCGCCTCCGCCAGGATGGCGATATTGGCGAAGCCCCGATGCAGTTTCATGGGCTTTCCCCGCACGGTACGGGTGCCCTCGGGAAACACGATCAGGTTGTTGCCAGCCTTCAGCGTATTAACGCAGGCCTGCAACAGTGCCTCGGGCTCCAGGTCGTTGCGGATATAGCCCGCACCCTCGACGGTCAGGCGGAAGAACGGGTTCTTCCACAGCCCTCCCTTGACCACGCACTGGATGTTGGGAATGGCCGCCATGATCATGACCACGTCCAGCAGCGAAGGATGGTTGGCGATGACCATGGCGCCGCGCAGACCCTTCAGACGTTCGCGCCCCTCCATCCGAACATCGGCGACCTTCAGGACGCGAATGGAACCGCAATAGAGCTGGAAGCTCCGATGCAACACCCGCTGGATTCGCCGTCGGCACTTTTCCCGATCCCGAGTCACAAGCGCGATGAGGGGAAACACCGTCATGGCCAGGAAGGATCCGCCCACGCCGATGATCGCCAGGAACAGGCCGGTGCCGAAGGCCCGCCATAACCGTTCAGGCCTAGGCCACACGGCGGAAACTCCAGATCATGCGTTCACCGGCCGCGCTGGCCCGATCCGTACCGCCGGCCAGCAGGTCGAGCAGAGCACCGGCGGCACTTTCCGTTCCCGCCACCTCCGCCTTCCGCCAGTCCAGATGAATTCCCTCGCCCGCGCTCAACAACAAGGCCAGGGCCTGAGCCGGCTCGGAACCGCCGCCCACCTGACCATAGAATTCGGGGAGCGCCTCGTCGAAATGCAACAGCAAGATCGTCCCGTCGCCATCGGCCAGGCAGGCCGCGGCCTCCCAAAGGGCGGCACCAAAACTGTCGATTCCGGCGGCAACGGCCGTATGGCCCGCGCGATTGCCGGTGACGATGGACAGCAATCCGGCCAAACCATGGTGCACGGCCAAGCTGAACTCGGCGGGAGACACCTCGCCACTTTCGGCCAGGGACGACAGCAGGCCGAGGGTTCGGGCATATTCGCCATGACGCGACGACAGGATAATGCGGGGCTCCAGCCCCGGCCGTCCGGCAAGAACCGCCCAGGCCGCCTCGAGCGCCTTGCGTCCGATGGGGGTAATCCGCCGGCGCAGGGAGGCGGGCAACGGCAACGCCGCATGAATCTCGCCACCGGAGGCCATGGCCCCACCCATCCCGCTCCAGGCGGCCCAGGCGATGATTCCAAGGCTCAAAGCCCGAGGGACTTCCGGTGCCGGACCTGCCATGATGAGAGATATCGCCTTTCCAGGGACGCGGAGAAGATGTCTTGACCGTGAGGCCGCCTCGTCTGGCGGTTGCTGCGCCGACCAATAAACCGGGAAACGACCGGAAAGACAACTATCCGGATAGTATTGACCTGCGCACCCGCACCCTGGTCCGCAACCTTCTGCCTCCGGGACAATGGGATCTGGGCGGCGGAGGACAGACGCGGCCGCACGTCACCAATGCCCATGGCTTGGCCTGTCCCGACATCTCGCTCAGCCATTCCGGCGACTGGGCGGCGGCGGCACTGGCCGAGAACGGCCGGATCGGCATCGACCTGGAAGTTCCCCACCGCCACCGGAACTATGCGGCCATGGCCGAGGCCTATTTCTCCCCCGAGGAAATCCGGGCCGTGGCAGCGGACGGCGAAGACGCCTTCCTGGCCTTCTGGACCCTGCGCGAGGCTGTGGCCAAGCTGGGGCAGGATGGCCTCGCCGCCGCCCTAGCCCTGGACGGTGCCGCCATTATCGCCGGGAGGAATGGGCTTTGCGGCAATGGCGTTTGGGTCGCGACACACCGCAAACTGGGAAATGCGCATATTGCCGTCGCCTGGGCACCATTGCCCTTCACCACCAAGGCCGGGTTCATGCTGACCACCGCCATCGGGGCCATCTCCGGCGTTTGCACATACACTTGAAATTCCATATGATGACCGTCCATCACAACCAGTGAGACTCTTTGGCGGATGAGCAACAATCGGGTCACAAAGGTCATCGGCGGCCTCCTTCTGACGGCTGCGCTTGCCCTGCCCTTTGCAGCCAAGGCGGCTGATCCCGATCTCAAGACCCTCGTAGAGGCCGCCAAGATGACGGGAGAGGTGGATGGCGCCAGCCTGGGCAAGATGACCCTGGTGGACGCCACCTCCCGATATCTCAAGCGCATCGACGGCGACATCGACTTCCCCTTCCAGGTGGGTATCGACCTGCCGGTGGACGCCCAGCCCCGCAGCCTGGGAACGGCGCTGAAAGGCCCGGTGGACGAGACGGGACGCTATGTGGTGATTTTCGACGTGGCCCTGGCCAAGGCGACGCGGCGGGTCCGCGACATGAAGGAGCAGGCGTCGAAGAAAGTAATCGAGGTCAATAAGATCGGGAATCCTGCCTTTGCCCGCGCCGTCAGCCAGTTCGACAAGGCCGCCATCAAGCTGGAGAAGCAATCCAACCACCCCAAGCTGCAGAAGCTGATGGAGGATTCCCGGGCCAAGCTGGCCAATACGCCACAATTCATCGAACTGCCCGTCTATGCCCCCTACACCTACAAGCTGGCCGACGTGGAGGGAGCCAAGACCCTGACCGTCAACTATTACCTGCTTGACCGGAACACGGGCCGCTACATGAAGTCGCTGTTCGACGTGGTCGAGCGCGAGCGCTTCACCATCGCCTACGACATGGATCCCACCGATCCCGGCCAAAGCCAGCTCAGCAGCGACGTGACCCGCGAGAAACAGGTGCAGTACTGGGAGCGCGCCCCGGTGATGATCTCCCTGACCCAGCTTCTCGGCCATGCCCAGGCCCAGGGTGGCCCCGGCCTGCCGGCCGGCAATCTCTCCGCCCTGCTGGACGAGGTGGCCCGCGACCGCAGCCGGGCGGTGGCCCGCGCCGAGGCCGAACGCTACGAGGACCGCCCCCTGAACGATCCGCGCTTCGACAGCGTGGTCGCCATCTATAACGGTGATGGCAGCATGGGCAGCGGCTTTTTCGTGCGCTCCAACATCGTCATGACCAACTGGCATGTGGTGGACAATCGCCCCATCGTCGAGCTTCGCCTCTACGACAAGCGCGAGACCTTCGGGCAGGTGATCGCCAAGGACGTGCTGCTGGACCTGGCCCTGGTCAAGGTCCAGGACCGGGGGCGCCCGGTGGAGTTCTATCAGGGCAAGGATCTGCTGCCCGGTGAGCAACTGGACGCCATCGGCCATCCCAAACGCCAGCTTTTCACCATTACCAGGGGCGTGGTCAGCGCCATCCGCAAGCAACCGGGATGGGGCAACCCAACCCATAAGAATCGCGACGTCTACTACGTCCAGACCGATGCCGAAATCAATCATGGCAATTCCGGCGGCCCCCTGTTTAAAGGCAGCAAGGTGGTGGGCGTGAACGCCCTGATCAAGTACGAGCCTGTCGGCGATGATCCGGCGGTGAAGACACGGATCCCCGGCCTGAATTTCGCCATCCACTATTCCGAAGCCAAGCGCTTCCTTGAAGAATCCCTGAGGGGGGGAGAATGAGCATGAGCATCGATCGGCGCCTGTTCCTGGCCACCGGCCTGGCCGTCGCCCTAGGCGCCTGCCAGCGCGGTAATCGCGCAGACATGGTGGTCGATCCCAAAACTGACCGCATGTACGGCATGCGTTCGGATTCGTCGGTGTTCACCGATTCCTCCCTGTTTCCCAACCGGCGGCTGAAGCTGGCCCTGCGCAACATGTCGGGTGATCAGGTCTGGGATCTGGATGCCACCCGCGAGCGGCTCTACCAGGGATACGTAAGCAAGGGCTACGAGCGCTCGGACGGCAATGATTTCGGGCTCAAGGTCGATCTCAACGTCGTCCGCAGCCAGCAATTCGACAGCGACATGATGGCCCAGTTTGGCTTCCTCGGCTCCGCCGGCGGCGGACTGATCGGTGGCGCGGCGGGGGGCGCCATCGGCGGAGCGACCGGAACGGGCGTGGGCGGAGGAATTGGCATGGCGTCGGGAGCAGCTCTTGGCATTCTGGCCGGCTATTTCACCAGTGACAGCATCTACGTGGTGATTACCGAGGCCATCTTCGCCGTCAGGCGCAACGCCTCCAGGCCACGCCGTGTCGTCACCTTCGACGGCAGCCCTCGGGTGGAGGAATGGGAGGAAAGCAGCTACGGCTCCTTCCACCGCGTCCACCGGGTGCTGATCGCCAATTACGGGGGTGGACGTGGCGTGACGCAGACCGAAATCGCACAGGATATCCGTGAGCGCCAGATTCGATCCCTCATCAGCTTGATCTAGGCACGTTGCGAAGACGAGCACTGCCGAAAATCGGGGCATCGAATTCCATTGGTACGGATTGCTGTGCCTTTACGGCCGACTTGTGACCGGACAGGGCCTTCGCGAATCCCTCTCCCCGCCGCTCGCTCCACTGCCGGGCGGCCTGCGGCCGAATTTCATGGAAGGTAACGGGGGTCACGCGGAACCCCATGATCTTCCTGCCGCCATCCAAGTCTGTTGATCAGCTGCTGGCTGTACCACTGCCGAATTCATCCTACGGCACTGCGCACAGGCTTGAAGGGTGGCAAAGGACGCATCAGCCGCCAAATATGGAGAGAGCCGACGCGATCTTCCATATGGCAACTCAGCACAACATCCGTTCTTGAGAATCGTAGAGGCCCCTCATGGCCGCAATGCGGTCAATGCCGCGATGGCGCGTCACTTTTCATAACGGTGGCACCAGTTGTCCAAAACCATCCCGTGACCATCTGATTTCATTCATTCGCAAGGATATTGAGGCGGGTCACTGCCAGTTCGAGTTCGGTGGCGATTTTACGGCGGGCTTTAATGTCCACGGCGGCCTTCAGGTGCCGCAACAATCCTTCCGCCTCGTTCAACTCCTGCACGCCGGTTGCCGCTGGGCGTGTGGCCAACCGAAGCCGAGCCGCAGAGATTTCGGCGGCCTTACCGTCCTCATAGGCCTTGTCGATGGGGCCGGATTGGGCCAGGGCCGCCCCGGTCCAGAGCAGCAACGCCGCCAGTAGAGTGATCAATCGTTTCATGATGTTCTCCTTCATGGATCAGGCGCCCCATTCGCGGACCAGCACCACCAGGACGGAACGGGCCAGCCGCCCCACCGTGCTCTGGCCCTGGCCGTTGATCATGACATGGCCAGCCAGCTTGAGGTCGGGTTGGACGCCGTCGAGGGTAATGACGACACGGTAGAATCCGCCCTGGGGCACCAATGCCTGCCCCGCCACCCGCACCGGAATATCGCCACCATGGGTCGAGGCCAGGGCGGGTTCGGTCAATATCTTGGCCGGGTTGCGGTCGATGGCGGTCACCGTGCCGGATAATCGGGAAAAGTCCAGGCCGTGGGGCACGAAGGACGCCATGTCGCCCTCGGTGATGCGGGCAAGATCGTCCTCGGCCACATAGGCCAGGGCCTGGACCTTGCCGTCGGCGCGGATCAGGCCCAATTGGCTCTTCGGCGACAGCCAGGTGCCCGGTTTCAGATCGGGCAGCGGGTCGAGAAAGCTGCCCTCCTGGGGGGCGGTGATGTTCAGCCGTTCGGCCTCGGCATCCAAGGCGGCCTGCTCGGCGGCGAGGCGCGACACCTCCTCGGTGAGCGCCGACAATCGCTCGCGGCCGAAGGGGTCGAGCTTGACCGCTTCCAGCTCGGCCGACTTGCCGGCCAGACGCGCGGCGGTGCCAGCCCGGCGGTGGTCGATATCGGGAGAGATGAAGGCCAGCAGCTTGGCCCCCTTCTCCACATGCTGGCCGCGTGTCGCCAGCACTGCCTCCAGCCGGGCCGGACCGGGCAGGAACAGCGGCGTCATCACCTCGGCCGACAGCATGGCGGGCGCTTCGATCCGGGTGCGCCAGGGGATGATCGCCACCAGCAAGGCCAGCCCCAATCCCATGGCGGGGCGGCGCCAGTTGGTCCTGGCCCTGATGTCATCCTTGCGCTTGGCCCATTCGCGGAACTCGGTCCAGAACGGCAGGAAGACGAACCAGCCCATCTCGACTGCGAACAGCAGCACGCCGACCGCCTTGATGAAGAAGTGGTAGACCAGCACGGCGATGCCGAGAAACAAGGTCAGCCGATAGATCCAGACGGCGAAGGCGAACACCACCATGGCGAGGCGTCGCCTCGGCGCCATGGGTTCGGGCGGCGCTTCGCCCAGGCCGAATAGAATTTCGCGCAGCCACCACCGCGCCATGGCGAAGGAACGGGGGTGGAGATTGGGCATCTCCAACGCGTCCATGGCCAGGAAATAGCCGTCGAAGCGCATGAAGGGCGACAAGTTGATGGCCAGCGAACTGACCCAAGTCAGGGTCGCCAGCACGAAGACGCCCTGGCGCAACCCGCCCTCGGGCAGGAAGGCCCAGAGCAGGGTCGCCCAGGCGGCCACCGCCAGTTCGGCCAGGATGCCCGCCCCGCCCACCAGCAGCCGCTGGCGGCGCGATGCCAGGGTCCAGGTCTCGTTGACATCGGTATAGAGCACCGGCCACATCACCAGGAAGGCCAGCCCCATGGTCGGCACCCGGCACCCCATCCGCTTGGCGGTGTAGGCATGAGCCAATTCGTGGACGACCTTGACCAGCGACAGGGCGACGGCATAGCTCAGCATTCCCGACAGGCTGAGATTGTCCACCAAGGTGGCGGAGAAGACCTCCCATTGACGGGCGATCAGGCCCAAGCCCAGCACCAGGGCCGCCACGCTCGCCCAGCGGAACCAGGCGCCGCCCAGCCACCACACCCAGGGGGCGGTGACGGTCAGAAGCCGGTCCGGCCGCACCAGCGGGATACGGAAGAACAGGTAATGATGCAGCAGCCAGTGGAACAGGGATTGATGCTCGGCCGCCGCCTGTTGGGCGATGCGTAGCGTGTCGCCGTGATTACCGGGCCGGGTCAGTTGGTTGCCGAGGAGGAATTTAGCGACCTCCACCACATCCTCTGGCTCGAGGTCCAGGGTGGTCTCGGCATTGACTGCCTCGGCCACCGCCTCCGGCGTGCCGCCCCAGCGGGATAGAGCCTCGAAGGCGGCCCAGCCGATACGGAAATACTTGTTGCGCACCGGATCACGGATGGTCCAGGTGGGAGCGCCGTCGAGACCGGCCGGGCCTTGATGCAGGGAAAGCTCGTCGCGGAGCGGCGGTAGGGCGACGGCGTCCATGTCACAGACCCAGATAGGTGCGAATCACCCCCAAGGGCCGCCGCGCCAGCCAATAGATCAAGGCCACCCGATGGCCGTCGAGCCGGGCGGTGCCTTTGAGGCCCAGCCGGGGCGGCGTGCTCCCCTTGTCCAGTCTGGCCCGCACCCGATGGCCCAGCGTGCCATCGGGCTGGGGGATCGCCTCGTAGGCGACGTAGAGCAGCCGGGCGGTGACCGGCGACAGCGGATCGGAATTGAGGAATACGACCACCGGATTGCCGGGTTCCAGGGCGATGACATCGGCGGGGGCCAGCCAGGCCTCCACCTCCACATCGTCGGAGGCGGCCACCGCCATCACCTTCTCGCCCACATTCACCGGACGGCCCTGCCATTCGGCGGGATCATCCAGCACGGCGATTCCGGCGCGCGGTGCCTTGACCTGAGAGCGGTCGAGCAGGTCTTCCAACTGCGTCGCCTCGGCCTGGCGCTCGTCGATACGGGATTTGACGATGGCCACCGACGCCTTGGCCTTGGGATCGAAAAAGGATTGCTGGGTGGCCTGATCGAATTCGGCCTGGGCGGTGGACAGGGCTTTCTTCGCCACTTCCAGCTTGCCGGAAAGCGTGGTGCGGTCCAGTTCGAACAGCAGATCGCCTTCCGCCACCGCCTGATTGGGCGTAACCCGCACCTTTTCGACAACGCCTTCCATGGGCGAGCGGATCACCGCCGGATCATGGGCCACCACCTCGGATGGCGCCAGCACCGACAGCCGTACGGGAAACAGCAGGATCAGAACGATACCGGCAGCGAGTTTCAGCCGCCATTTCGGGATAGCGGTCAGGCGGGCACGCAATTCCGTCACCGGTGACGGCTTGTGGAGGAAGGCCCAGGCATGGGCGAAGGCGCCCGAGGCATGGGCGAGGAGCGCGACCTCGCCCTCCTGCCACTCTCCATCACGGGCCAGCAGCAGGGTGCCCTTATCTGCCAGCGGCAACAGCAGAACATGGGGCGGCAGCCATTCCGACCATTCGTCGGCATCGGGACCGTGCAGATCGTCGGGACCGGCGGCACGCGGCCGGTCGATGGCCAGACGCTGCACCATCCGCTCCAGCCACAGGGTGAAGGGGGCGCCCTTTTCCACCGCGGCCACGCCCGATACCGCCTTCAGCCGGTCGTCGATCACCAGCGCCGCCTGGCGGTACTCCACCAGCGAGCGGGTGTCGTTGACCATGACGAAGCCCAGTTCATCCACGGTGGCGGCCTGGCGGGCATGTTCCTCCAGCCCCAGCAGGGCGACCAGCGGATTATCACTCATGGCGGAGACATCAGCACCCGGCCGGTCATCCCGGCCATCAACTCAGGATAATCCCCCCGGATCTCGGCAATCATCTTGACCGAATGACTGACCGCATCGACCTTGGCCCCCTTGCGGCCGAGCTTGGCCGGATAGGTCTTCCTGACCTCGTCCACCGCGATCTGCATGGTCTGGCCGACCTTCAGTCCCTGCCCCCAATTGCTCGGCACGATGAATTCGGCGTCGAGGGCGGAATCGTCGAGGATGTCGAGGATCGGCTGGCCCGCCTGGATATATTGATGAGCGCGAGCCTTCTGCTCGACCACCCGACCGGGGAACGGAGCGGTAATGGCGCATTTGCTGGTCACCGCGCGGGCCGAGTTCAGCTTGGCCTGGGCCACGGCGGCATCGGAGACCGATTTTTCCGCCTCCAGGCTGCCGGTGGAATTCAGCTCCAGCAGGCGCTTATGGACGGATTTGGACTTCTCGGCCGCCGCCAGAACCGCATTGGCCTCGTCCAGTTGCGCCCGCTGGATGGTGCAGTCGAACACCACCAGCGGCTGGCCCTCCTTGAAGCGATCACCTTCCTTCACCGTGATCCGGTCGATCTTGGCCGGCAGTTCCGACGATAGGGTGGTGAAGTTGACCGCCACCAATTGCACCGGAATCACCGGCTCCTGTGCCGCCACCCCGAAGGGCAACAGGCACAGGGCCGGGACCGCCCATCCCAGGCGGATTGACATTATTTGCCGACCTGATCGGCCAGACTGGCGATCTTGCCGCCCAGCCAGACCAGGCCATCACGCACCACGTCCTGGCGTCCCGGTTCAAGCGCCGCCACGGGCGCGACCGTCTCTTTCCCGGCGGGAACCGCCGTGGGAACCGGATCGGGCGACGGCGTCTTACCGCCGAAGTTCACGGCAATAGCCCCGGACACACCGTCAAGCGTGTGGGTGGCAAGGCGCTCGGGGATCGTGTCAGCGCCGATGGTCGATTGCAGCTTGCCGTAGGACGACTGCATCTGGGCGTAAGTCTGGAAGCGGCGCAGCTCGGCGGCGATGGCCGAAGTCTCGGTGCTGACCCGCTCGATCTCGTTCTGGGTGCCGCCCCGGCTCTGGTTGCCGGACGCCTCCGCCAGACGTTGCTCGATCTTCCACAGCTTGTCGGCCCGCTCGTACTGCTTTGCGGCACTCAGGAATTGGTGCGAGATCACATGGACCTGGGCCAGCACCGCCATCCTAAGGGCGACGCGCTTGGCCGTGGCGACATCCTCGGCGGTATCCGCATGCTTGATACGATCCGGCCCCGACAGAAGATTGAGAAGGTTCCAGGTGATCTTGGTCCCCACCTCATTCCAGCGATTATCCATCAGGAACGAGTTCTGATCATATTGCCGTGACAGACTGAAGGTGATGCCCGGCAGCAGCTTCAGGATTTCCTTGCGGGTATCATCGACGGCGATACGGCTCTGATAATCCTGCTCGCGCAGGTCGGGATTGTTGATCAGGGCCGCCTCTTCCATCTGCTCGATGGGCAGCGACCATTCCGGAACGGTCATGCCGCCGTTCTCGGGGATATCGAGCTGGAAATCACTGCCGGGCGGCACGTTGATCAATGCCGCCAGTTCGGCCTTGGCGGTAGTGAGTTCCTGATCGATGGCCTCCAGCTGACGGATGCTTTCCAGCAAAGTCTTCTGGACCCGCAGCGACTCGGTCGGATTGCGCAGACGTTCATTCTCGACCCGCTCGGAATCGGCCAGGGCCTTCTCGGCGGTGGTGATAATATCGGTGACCTTACTCTTCAGCACTTGGGCGGCGGCGGCCCGCCAGAAGGTGAAGCGCACCTCCTGGACCAGATTGGCCACCGTCTTGCGGCGGCGTTCCGAAGCGATCAGGGCGCGGTCGGCATTCTGCTGGGCGGAGAAATAGCTGACGCCGAAATCGAGGATATTCCAGGTCAGTCCCAGATCGCTGGTGATGGAGAAGCGATCCGCCGAATAGCTGGGATTGGAGGTGCTGGTGGTCTGGGTATAGAGGTCGCGCGACCTTGTGGCGTTGGGCGATGAGCGCTCGGTATAGCCGGCATTGGCGGTGAGCTTTGGCAGAAGATCGAAGCGGTCAAGGTCAAGCTGGCCCAAGGCCAGCGCCTCGTCCATCATCTTGGCCCGCTTGTCCAGATTGTATTTCAGCACCCGGGCCACCGCCTCGGGCAAGGTCAGCGGCTTCGACAGAACCTCTTGCCCGTCGAACATGGCGGCGCGGTCGGCCTTGGCTCGAGCCATGAACTCATCCTGGCTGTAAGGCGTCGGCGTCACCGCGCAGGCCGTCAGCAGGGCCATGGTGGAAACGGCGGCCAAAAGATGGGCCATGCGGCGGGATGCTGTTCCGATAGTCATTACCTTAATCCCTTGAACGAACGTCTGCAGCCGGCGACACGACGCCCGACTGTATGGAATTGCTGTTCCAGCACATGATCATGACCTCACCGCGCGGGCCGCCAGAGTGGCATGGCGGGCAAAGGCCGCATTACGGCTGGCCAGTTTCAGTTGTTGGGTGAAGGCAACCTTACCGACCTGCTTGTCACCGTGACGCTGCCCCAGCTTGGCCGGCTTGCCGTCAAGTGCCGGGCCAGAATCGCCTTGCCGGGGAGCGCCGGTCGAAGGCCGTTCGCCGGCTTCACCTTGAGCCTGGGGTTTGGTCGGCGCGGCATCCTGTGCCGCTCCCCCTCCCACACGGATGCGGAAGGTGGTTGCCACTTCATGCCCGGAACTGTCACGCGCCACCACCACCACCGACAGGGTTCCCTTGAACCCTTCAGGGGCTTCGCCGACGAAAGTTCCCTTGGTCGGATCGAACGACACCCAAGGAGGCAGGGGTCGACCATCGGTCATTTTCGCGGCCAATTGGATGCCGGCATCCGCATTGGTATGGCCGAAGGCGTCGGCCGGCACCGCAAAGCTGATGGCATTGCTGGTGGCATCAATGGTGGGAATGCCCTTGGCGACGAACAGGGCGCCGTCGCGCACCGCATTCACGGCGGCGGTGGAAACCACCACCTGGAAGCCGCCACCGGTTGTCAGGGCGGCAACCTTGGCAGCAACCGCGTCACCACCACCTTGGCTGCCTTGATTGAAGGCACCTGCATCACTGACCGCCGCCCGGATGGACGTAACCAGAACCGGGGCCTCGGTTGGGGGCGGGGGTGGTTTGGGAGCCTCGACCACCGGTGCCGGCGGTGGCGGCGGGGGTGGCGGCGGAGGCTTCGGCAGCGACACGACGGTGGTCAGGGGGATGGATTGCGGCCCGACCTTGCCGTGCGGATCGGTCTCCTGAGACGTGTAGCTGTGACTGCCCTCCCCGGCGGGTGCCGTGAAGGTCCAGTTGCCATTGTTGTCGACCGTCGCGGTCCCTACCGTGGTTCCGCCGTCGCGGATGGTCACGGTCGAGCCGGGTATTCCACCCGAACCCCCCAGCGGAACTGATGGTGCCCCGGAGGTGGCCGGCCCGGTCGGCGGCTTGGTGGCTGCCACGAATACATAGGCGGTGCTGCTCTTGCTGCCGCCCAGCAGATTGGCGGTGGTGCCGTTATCGTTGAAGGCGATGGAGATATCGTCACTACCCGCTGTAGCGCGGGTGGTGGTGTACTTGATGGTGCTCAGCGCGATGTTCACATCGGCGAATGAGCCGTTGATGGTCACCGTGCCGGTGTCGTTGTTGGTGACCACCGCCGCGCCGCCGCCATTGGTGACGTTGAGGTTGCCGTAAAGGGCGCTCACCGTCGTCGTCACCGTGGTGTTGTGATAGGTGTCGGAGACCACGACGCCGCCGATGGCATGCTGGGCGGTATCATTGATGGTCTGCGTCGTCGGCACGGTGATGGTCGGGGCGTCATTGCCGGCCACGTTGACCACCACCGTGCCGCTGGTGGTCTTGTGTCCGCCGATCAGCGTGCTGCCACCGTCGTCGACGGAGATGGTGATGTTGTCGTTGCCCGAGGTGGTGGCGCTGTAGGTCACCGTCCCCAGCGCGGTATTGATCGCCGACAGCGTGCCGGACAGGGAAACGCTGTTGGTATCGTTGGCAGTCACCGTCAGGCCGGCGGCGGTGGTGACGTGCAGATGCCCGGTGGTGTCCTGCAAGGTGGCGGTGACGGTGCCACCGCTGTAGCCATCCGTGACCCCGATGCCGGACAGAGCATGGGCGTTGGTGTCGCTTAAGCCCTGTGCCGAGGCCAGCGACAGCGTCGGGGTGTCATTGCCGATCAGGTCGATCTGGAAGGTATTGGTGGCGCTCTTGGCGCCGCCGACCAGGGAGGTCGCTCCGTCGTTGATGGTGACCGAGACGGTGTCCGACCCGGTGGCGGTCGCTGTCGTGGTGTATTGCAGCGTCCCCAGGATAGTGTTCACCGCCGAGGCCGTGCCGCTGATGGTGACGTTGCCGGTGCCGTTGCCGGTGACGCCGCCGCCGGTGAAAGTGAGGTTGCCGTGCTGGGCGGTCACCGTGGCGGTGACGGTGGTACCGCTGGCCCCATCGGTAAGCCCGACGCCGGAAAGGGCATGGGCGTTGGTGTCGCTGATGGTCTGTTCGGTGGCGACATTGACGACGGGCGTGTCGTTGCCGACGACATTGACCGCGACCGAGGAGGTCGCCGTCTTGGCGCCGCCGATTCGGCTGCCGCCGCCATCATCCACGGTGACCGTGATGGAATCGCTGCCGCTGGCGGTCAGGCTGGTGGTGTAATTGAGCGTCCCCAGGATGGTGTTGAGCGCGCTGACGCTGGCTGCCGAAATGCTCACCGAGGCGGAATTGTTGCCGGTGACGCCGCTGCCGGTGAACGACAGTGTTCCGTGACTGGCGCTCACCGTGGCAGTCAGGCTGCTGCCGCTGTAGGTATCGGCCACCGCGATACCGGAAATGGCATTGGCAGCGCTGGTGGTGACCGTCTGAGTGGCCGGCATGGTCAGGACCGGCGTGTCATTGCCGATCAGCGCCACATCCAGGGTGGTGGTGCCGGTCTTGTCGCCGGTGATGCGGGCCTTGGTGCTGCCGTTGTCATTGATGGAGACCGTAATGGTCTCGCCGCCGGTGCTGGTGGCGGTGGTGGCATAGGTCAGGGTGGCAAGGGCCGAATTCACATCCGCCAGCGTACTGCCCGAAGCGGTGACGCTGGTGCTGCCCGAGCCGCTGATGGTGGCCCCGCCGCTGCCGGTGGTCATGGTGAGGATGCCCGCCGTGTCGGACACGGTGGCGACGTAGCTGGTGCCGTCCAGGCTGTCGGTCACCGAAATGCCGGAAATGGCATGGGTCGTCGTATCGTTGATGGTCTGCTGGGCCGGTACCGCAATGGACGGCGTGTCGTTATTGATCAGGGTGATCGCCACCGTGCGGCTGGTGGTCTTGGCGCCGCCCACTCCGCTCGTGTTGTTGTCGTTGACCTGGACGGTGACCACGTCGGCGGAAGCGCCACCCGAACCATCATCGGCGGCCGTGTATTGCACGGTGGCCAACGCGGCATTCACATTGGCCTGGGTGCCGGTGATGGTCATCGACCCGGTGCCGCTTCCCGTGAAGCCGGTCCCGGTCAGCGTCCCCACGCTTGCTGAAACGGTGGCGGTGACCGTGGCACCGCTATAGGTGTCGCTGAGGCTGATGCCGGACAGGGCATGAGCGGTGAGGTCAGAGATATCCTGGGTGCCGGGGACCGTGACCACCGGCGCGTCGTTGCCGGTCAGGTTGATCTGGAAGCTGTTGCTTCCGGTCTTGGCGCCGCCGATGCCGTTGGTGTTGTTGTCATTGACCGAAACCGTCACGGTGTCGCCGGCGGTGCCGGTGGCGGTGGTGGTGTATTTCAGGCTGGCGAGCGTGGCGTTGACGTCGGCCAGGGTGCCGGTGATGGTGACGCTGCCGCTGTTGTTGCTGCCAATACCGGCCGCGCCGCTGGCAGTGAAGTTGAGGTTACCCGATTGCGCCGCCACCGTGGCGGTTACCGAGGCGGCCGACAGGGTATCGGCCACCGCAGCGCCGGAAATGGCGTGCTGGTTCGTATCGGTGAAGCTCTGCAACGCCGGCGCCGTCACCACCGGAATGTCGTTCCCGGTCAGCGAGACGGCAATGCTGGTGGATGCCGTCTTGTCGCCGCCGATCAGGTTGGCGGTGGCGCCGTTGTCATTGATCGACAGGCTGATGGTGTCGCTGGTCGTCCCTGTCGCCGTGGTGGTGTATTTGAGGCTGTTCAGCGTGCTGCTGACATCCGCAAGGCTGCCGGTGATGGTGACGCTGCCGCTGTCGTTGCCGCCGATGCTGGCGCTGCCGCTGGCGGTAAAGTTCAGATTACCGTGCAGGTCGCTGACCGTCGCGGTGACGCTGGAATTGCTGTAGGTATCGGCCAGGGCCAGGCCGGAAATGGCGTGCTGCACCGCGTCGGTATAGCTCTGCGACGCCGGAGTGGTGATGGTTGCCGGCTGGTTGCCGATCAGGCTGACCGCGATGGTGCCGGACGCGCTCTTGGCCCCACCCACCAGATTGCCACCATTGTCGTTGTAACTCACCGTGATGGTGTCGTTGGCGGTACTGGTGGCCGTCGTGGCGTATTGCAGCGTCCCCAGCGCCGCGTTCACCGAACCTTGCGAGCCGGAGATACTCACATTGCCGGTGCCGTTGCCGGTGACTGTGACGCCGCTGCCCGCCGTCACCCGCAGATTGCCGCTGGTAGCCGCCAGGGTGGCGGTGACGCTGGCACCGCCCAGCGTGTCGGTCACCGCCACTCCGGTGAGGCCATGGTAATTGGTGTCATGGAAGCTCTGGGTGGTGGCCAACGCCAGCACCGGGGTGTCATTTCCGGTCACCGTGACGTTGACCGCGCCGCTGGCGTTCTTGCCATTGTCGTTGACGCTGATGGAAATGACGTCGGCGCCGGTATCGGTCAGGGTGGTGGTGTATTTAAGGCTGGCCAGCGCCGTGTTCAGCTGTGCCAGGGTGCCGGTGATGGTGACGCTGGCGCTGTCGTTGCCGCCGACCGTGGCGCCACCGGCGGTGACATGCAGATTGCCGCGGCTGTCGCTCAGCGTGGCGGTCATGGACGGACCCGACAAGGCCTCGGCCACACTGATGCCGGTGACGGCATACTGGCCGCTCAGGGTATCGGTGACGCTGGACGGCGCGTTCACCACTGGGGTGCCGTTGGTGACGCTGACCGCGATGGTGCCGGACGCGCTCTTGGCGCCGCCGATATAGCTGCCGCCATTATCGTTGACCGACACGGTGATGGAATCGGCTCCCGAGGTGGTCAGGCTGGTGGTGTAATTGAGCGTCCCCAGGATGGTGTTGAGCGCGCTGACGCTGGCCGCCGAAATGGTCACCGACGCCGAATTGTTGCCGGTGATCCCGGCGCCGGTGAAGCCCAGCGTGCCGTGACCGGCGCTTACCGTGGCGGTCACCGCCCCCCCAACGATGGTGTCCGAGACGCTGACACCGGTGATGGCGTTGGCCCCGGCATTGTTGATGGTCTGGCCGCCCGGAACCGTGATCACCGGGGTGTCGTTGGCCGACAGGGTGACAATGGCCTGATTGCTCAGCGTGGTGTCGGGGCTGCCGCCCGCGCCGGTGCCGCCGCTATCCGAGATCTTGGTCAGGGTGAAGCTGCGCGCCCCCACCGAGGATGAGCCGGCGGCGGTATCCTTGTAAGACAGGCCGGTGATGGTGGTGTTCCAGTTGGCGGCCGTATCGCTCTTGCTCAGCGTTACCGTGGTGGCGCCGCCGGTGATGGTTCCGACCGTGTAGGCGATGCCGCCGGCCGTGCCGCTGGCCCCCGAGGTCAGGGAGACCCAGGTGCCGCCGATGCGCAACTGCTCGGCCCCCACATCCGCCAGGCCGCTCACCGCCAGGGTGAGCCCGGTAATGCTCTGGCCCGCTTCCAGGGTCGAGGCATTGGCGCCGGTGAACAGGGCCGTGCCGCCGCTGGCCCCTGCCGCCGTGTTGATGCTGGCATTGGCGGTGCCGGTCAGCGACAGGGTCGGCGACGCATTGACATAGACCACGCTCACCGTGCTGGTGGCGGTGCCGCCGGTGCCGTTGGTGTCGGTCCCCGCCCAGGTGATTGTGCGGGGCGTGGTCGCCGTCTCGTAGAGCGAGGGCGCCGCGAAGGTCACCGAGCGCAGCGCCGCCTGATAGTTGGCGAAGGAATCGGCGCCGGAGAGGATGAGCACGCCGGTGCCGGAATTATAGCTGCCGGTGATGTTGTTCTGGCTGGTGAAGGCCAGCACGTCGCCGGCCACGAAGCCTGATGAAATGGAGATTGTGGCGCCGGTCATATTGGCCGCCCCGGTGGCGTTGACCAGAGTGACGCCCGTATCGATCACCGCCGCCGCCGACCGCTCGTTGTAGGTCAGTGTGCCGCCGGCCGAGGCGGTCGGCCCCCTGGCGCCGGTCAGGGTCAGCGTCTGGGTGACGCTGTTGCCGCCAAGATCGGTGGACCGCACGGTGACGGTGTAGCTGGTATTGCCGACCAGCGTGGTGGCGTTGGCCACCTGCAGGGTGTTGCCGACCACCTGGAACTTCGCCGCGTCCGCTCCGCCGGTGATGGCATAGGTGAAGCTTTCCGCCCCCGTGCTGGCATCGGTGGAGGTCAGAGTTCCGACCACGCCATTGGCCGCCAGCGGCGCCACTGTGTTGGACAAAGCGACCGCGCTCGGGGCATGGCTGTCGATGATCGTTCCGGCCACGCCGGTCGTATAGGCGGTGCTTACATTGCCCGCCACGTCGGCCACCTGGACACTGAGCGGCACCAAGCCGCTCAGCACGTCGGTCAGCGCCGTGGTCACGGTGAAGGTGGCGGTGCCCGAATGGGTGCCGGTGTTGTAGGTCCACCCCGCCAAGGTCGCGCCGTCGATAGTGCCGGCGCTTAAGGCATAGGCGCCGTTGCCGTCATAGGCATCGGTGGTGATGGTGGCGGTCACCGTATCGCCGACCTTGTAGGCGGCGGCATTCAAGGTGACGCCGGTGACCACCGGCGCGGTGTTGTCGATGGTGTAAAGGCTGGCGGTATCGGTATAGCCGCTGCTGGGCGACAGGCTGTAGCTGTCGGTGATGGACGTCAGATTGCTGAGCAGGTTGAGGCCCAGGGTGCCGGTGCCGCTGACGCCGGTCACCGCCACACTCCAGGTCTTGCCGCCATCGCTGCTGGTGGGCGTGCCGATGGTGCCGGTCACCGAACCGGTGGTGCCCAGGCTGAAATTGGCGGCGGAGAGACCGCTGATCGTCTCGTTGAAGGTGACGGTGAAGGAATCGGTGGTCGCCTTGGTCGGCGCGGCCGATCCGACCCGCACGATGCTCTGGATCACCGGGGCGATGACGTTGACGTTGAACATCTTGGCGACCACGCCGCCCTGGCCGTCGCTGACCTGGATGGTGAAGGTATCGCTGCCCACATAGCCGCCAGCCGGCGTATAGGTGACTACCGGCCCGGCGATGCTGGTGCTGCCCGAACCGGCATTGGTCATGGAGAAGGACAGCGTGCCGTGCGAGGGCGCGACGCTGGCCGACCAGGTCTCGTTCTGATTGGCATCGGTATCGCTGACCGACAGGGTGGCGGAGGAAATGGTCACCGCCGTGTCGCGGCCGGTATTGACGGTCTGGGTGCCGTTGCCGTTGACGTAAGCAGGCGGCGTGTCCGGCGTCACATAGACCTTCTCGGCCAGACCGGAGCTGCTGCGCCCGTAGGCGTCGGTCAGAGTGAAGGTCAGCTTGCGGGTGCCGGCGGTGGTGGTCGCGGTGTCACTGAACTGAATGGCGTTGACCAGCGCGGCGATTGCGGCGTCATTGACGGCCGCCCCGCTGAACTTGATGGTCAGGTTCTGGTTGGGGGCACCAGTGGCCCCGGTCTGCAGTGTCCCGATCACGGTGCCGTTATAGGAGACATTACTGCCGGAAACGGTGATGCCGCCGCCGGTCCCGACGCTCAGCATGTCGTGGGCGGTGTCGCGGTTGGTGGCGCCGAACGCCACCGTCAGGTTGCCGCCCGCCCACATGCCGCTGCCCGACAGGTCGGGAGCGTCGGTGACGGTGATGGTGCTGGTGTCGATGAATTGCGCCGTGCTGCCGATGGTGGTGCCGGACGCGATGGTGGGGCTGTTGTTGGTCAGCGTCGGCGTGCCGGTGCTGGCCACGCTTACCGTGTTGGTCGCCTGGGCGAAGGCCGAGACCGAGCCGTTGGCGTCCCAGCCGGCCAAGGCGGCGACGTTGAAATTGTGAGTGGTGGAGACCAGCGCCGTGGTGCCGCTCTTGTCGAACAGGGCATCCACCGCCGATTGGTTGGCACTGGCGATCTGGATCTGAACGCTGGTGGCGGTGGGCGTGCCGGTGACGGCGTCACCATTGCCCAGGCTGTAGGTGCTGCTGCCCTCGCCCGACAGGGTCAGGTTGGCCAGGGTGTAATTACCGGCCACCGTGGTGAAGTTGGTGCCGGTGATCGTCAGGATGCCGGTAAAGGGATCGTAGCTGGCACCGCTGATGGCCGGAACCCCCACCACCGTGACCGTATCGGTGACCGAGGCGCTCTTGCCGTAGGCATCGGTGGCTGTGAAGGTGACGGTACGGTTGCCGAGGCTGTTGGTGGTGCCGCTGTCGCTGAACTGGATGGCGTTGACCAGGGCCTGCACCGCCGCGTTGGTGGCGTACTGGCCGGAGAGCTTGATGGTCAGCATCTGGCCGGGGGTGCCGGCCGCCCCGGTGGCGATGGTACCGATCTGGTGGCCGTTATAGGACACTGTCGAACCGGCAGTGGCGCCCGAGGTAGTGATCAGCCCGATGGCGCCGATGCTCAACTGGTCATGGGCCGTATCGGCGCTGGCGCCGCTGATCGACACGGTCAGATTGCCGTTGGTCCACGCCCCCAGGCTGGAGGCAAAATAGGCGCTGGCGCCGGAATTGACGTCGTTGACGGTGACGGTGCTGCTGTCCACCGTGTCCAGGCTGCTCTGGAAGTTGGTGTCGGTGGTGGTGGTGAGGGTGTGGGTGAAGGACGGCGTGCCGCTGCTGGTCACCGAGATGACGTTGGTGGCAGCGGCAGGCGCGTTGACGCCGCCGAACGAATCCCATGCCACCCCGGCATTCAGGTTGAATGTGCCGCTGGTGACGGCAGACAGGCCGTTCCTGTCCAGGATGGCGTTCAGCGTCTGCTGGGTGGCCGGGCTGATCTGGATGGTTACCGCCGAGGAGGTGACGTTGGTCACCGTGGCGTTGGCTCCCGACAGGGTGAAAGTGCCGCCCGCCGCCTCGCCGGTGATGCCCAGGCTGGAAAGGGTGACGTTGGCGGTACCGCCGACGAAGGCGCCGCCCTGGATGGTCAGTATCCCGGTATAAGGATCGTAGGTGGCGCCCGAAATGGTCGGCCCCGTCACCACGTGCACGGTGTCGGTCACGGCGGTGGTGGCTCGACTGTAGGCGTCGGTGGCGACGATGCTGATGGTGCGGTCGCCGGTGGTGGTGGTGCCGGTGTCGGTGAACTGGATGGCGTTGACCAGTGCCTGGATCGCCGCGTCGGTGATATAGGAATTGTGAGCGAAGTTGATGGTCAGCGCATGGCTGGGCGTGCCGTTGGCGGTGCCGTCCACCGTGCCGATGAGGTTGCCGTTGTACGAAATGGTGCCGCCGGAATTGGTGATCGCGCCCACATTACCGACCAGTAATTCGTCGTGGCTGGTGTCCTGGCCGGCGGTGATGCTGGCGGTCAGGCTGCCGCTGGCCCACACCCCGTTGCCCGAGAAGTCCGGCTGGTCGGTGACCGTGATGGTGCTGCTGTCCACCACCTTCGGCGTTGGTGCGTTATAGACCTCGACCGGCGCGATGGGGTTGGAATTGGTCAGGGTCGGAGTGCCGGTGCTGGTTACGTTGATGGTGTTAATGGTCTCGGCCGGGGCGATGATGCCGCCGCTGGTGTCCCAGCCTTGCGCCGCCGAGAGGTTGAAGTAATTGCCGGTGGTCACCGCCGCGTTGGCGCCCTTGGCGTCCAGCAGCGCGTCCACCGACGCCTGGTTGGCGCTGGCGATATGGATGACGATCTGGGTGGAGCTGAGGCTGGTGATGGCATCGCCGTTGCCCAGGGTATAGGCCGACACCCCACCCTCGCCGCTGATGGTCATCTTGGACAAGGTGTAGTCGGCGGTGTTGGTGGTGTTGGTGGTGAAGTTGGTGCCGGTGATGGTCAGGTTGGCGGTGTAGGGGTCGTAGAACACCCCCGGCGCCGCGTAGTGATAGACCTGGGCGGTGTAGGGCGCGCTGCCGCTGCCCGATCCCACCGTGGCCAGACTGATATTGCCGTTGGTGTCGCTGATCAGGTCCGACCAGGTGTTGGCGGCCAGGCTCACCGCCGTCCCGTAGGCCACCCAGGAACTGCCGGTGTATCGATAGATCTGGATGGATTCCGAACTGGAATTATAGGCGACGGCGGCATAGAGGGTGCCGCTTGGCGTCACCGTGATGCCCACCGGAATACCGCCCGAGGCCACCGGCGGCCCCGAGATACTGGTGCCGGTGCCCTCGTCCGTAACCGTCGATGTCTCGCCGGCACTGCCGTAATTGCTGGCGTAAAACACGTATTGGCCGTTGGCGGATGCAATGCCCGAGTAGTTCGAGCCGCCCCCGGACAGAGTGACGCTGGGGTCTTGATCCGGCATGTTCAGGTTCGGAATGCTGCCGGCGTCGGAGTTGACGCGCGCGGTTCCATAAAAATAACTGGTTGGATAGCCACCCATATTAACGGCCGCTTGTTGAGCAACCTGTCCAATTGCCCCGTAATAAGTGATAAGGCCATCACCCTTGCCCATTACCGCCCAGCTCTGCAGCCCCCAGAGAAAGCCGGCGCTAGAAGATAAGATATAGTATCCTGACCGGTAAGCTGAATATTCATATGCAACTACGCTCCAACTAGATCCTGATACATATGTTCCTCCAAAATATAACTTACTACTTGTGTCGATGGCAAAATTGGTGATCGTGCAAGAGTTTCCCACGACTGAAAGCGGGCTGAAGGAACTCGTCCCGATCAGCGCGTTTGCCCAGGTCGAGGTCGTCGCGTTGTATTTGTCGACATAGACCGTCGGATTGACCCCGACCGCGCTCATGACATAGGGCGTTCCCGCATCGGCCGCGCCGGTGGGGGCGACCTCGAGATCGGTGATCTGGAACGAGAAGGTGGCGCCCAACTGGGTCCACGCCCCGTTGGCATACTTGTAGACGTGCCCCAGGTTGCCGGCATCGTTATAGGCGGCGTACAGGGCGCCGTTCTGGCCGGGTACCACCCGGAAGAATTCATCGCCCAGGGCGGTGCCGCTGGGCAGGGCGGCCAGCGGGCTCCACCCCCCGGCGATGGCGCCGGTGCTGGTGATGGCCGGGGCCGGAACCACCGAGACGGTATTGGAAAGCGCGGCGCTGGTGGCGCCGTAGGCGTCGGTGACCCTGAACGATACGGCGCGGTTGCCGGTCGAGGTGGCGGTGGAATCGCTGAACTGGATGGCGTTGACCAGGGCGCCGATGGCGGTGCTGGTGGCGCTGGCGTTCAGGGTGATGGTCAGGTTTTGGCCGGGAATGCCGGTGGCGCCGCTCTTGATGGTGCCGATGACGGTGCCGTTATAAGAGACCGTCGAGCCAGCGGTGGCGCCCGAGGTGGTGATGCCGCCGGTGACGGCGATGGTCAGCTGATCGGCGTTGGAATCATAGACGCCCCCGCTGGCGGCGGCGACGCTGGCGGTCAGGTTGCCGGTATTCCACGCCGTCACCAGCGCCATGTCGGTGGCGGTGACCGAGGTGGTGATCACCGTGCCGGGATTACTGCCCACATTGGTGTCATAGATGGTGGTGGCGCCGGTGGTGGTCAGTGTCGGGGTGGCGGAAGAACTGACGGTGACGGTGTTGGTGGCCGAGACAGCCTCGGTGACGATGACGTTGGCATCCCAGCCGGCCGCCAGCGCCAGATTGAAGGTGTGGGTGGTGTTGATTGCCGCCGTAGTGCCCTGCTTGTCCAGGATGGCGTCCAGGGTCGGCTGATTGGCCGGATCGATCTGAATCACCAGCTGGGTGGTGCTGGTGCTGTTGATGGAATCGGCATTATTCAGCGTGTACGACCCACTGCCCTCGCCGGTGATGGTCAGCTTGGACAGGGTGAAATCGGTGGGGTTCAGGGTCAGGTTGGTGCCGGTAATGCTCAGGAGGCCGGTATTGGCATCGTAGGCGACGCCCGTGATTGCTGGCGGCGTATAGACGTGTGCCACGGCGGCCAGGGGCGCGCTGCTGCGGCCATAGGCATCGGTGACGGTGAAGTTGATGGTGCGGTCGCCGCCGGTGGTGGTGCCGGTTTCCTGGTAACGGATCGCCTTTGCCAAGGCGGCGATGGCGGCATCATTGGCAGCCGCGCCGCTCAGGGTGAATTGCAGGCTGGTGCCGGTGGCGGTGCCTTGAAGGGTGGCGAAGGCATTGCCGTTGTAGGACACCACTGAACCGAACACGGTGATGCCGCCGCTGGCGGCGATGCTCAGCTGATCATGAGCGCTGTCACGGTTGGTGGCGGCCATGGCCACCGACAGAGTCCCGCCGTTCCACATGCCGGCCCCGGACAGATCGGGGGCGTCGGCCACCAGGACGGAGCCGCTTTCCAGGGTCAATACCGTGGTGGTATCGGTCGAAGCCAGCCCCGGCGCCGGACTGTTGGCATTGCCCAGCGTCGGCGTGCCGCTGCTGGTCACCGTCACTCCGTTGGTCGCCACCGCCGGGGCGTGGGTGGTGCCGTGCTGGTCCCAGTTCAGCGCCGCGTTGATGTTGAACGCATGGCCGTTGGTGAGCGCGGTGGTGCCGTTCCTGTCGAACAGGGCGTCCACGGAGGCTTGGTTGGCACTGGCGATGTGGATGGTGACGCTGGTGGAGGTCGGGGTGCCGGTGATGGCATCACCGTTGCCCAATGTGTAGGTGCCGCTGCCTTCGCCTGACAGGGTCAGGCCCGACAAGGTGTAATCCCCGGTGCTGGTGGTGAAATCGCCACCGTTCAGGACCAGGTTGCCCGTTGCCGGATCGTAGGTCGCACTCAGAATGGTCGGCCCCAGAAGAGCGCGAGCGGTGTCCGAGCCGTTGGCGGACACTCCCAGGCCATCGCTGGCGGTAAAGGTGATGGTGCGAAGCGCCGTGCTGCTGGTGTTACCGCCGCTGAACTCGATAGCGCGGGCGATATCGGTGGCTTGGGTGCTGGTCACCCCGCTGGCGAAGGTGACGACCAGATCGGTCCCGTTGCTGCCGCCGGTGAATGTGCCGATTGTGGTTCCGTTGTCAGTGATGGTGTTGCCGGTGACCGCGATGACGTGGCTGTTGGCCAGGGTCTGCGCCACCACCGACAGGCTGTCGTTGGCGGTATCGCTGTTGGACAAATGGGCGCGCAGGCTGCCGCCGCCAAAGGCGGCGATGCTGCTGGGCGTATCGGCGTCGTTGAGAGTGATGCCGCTGTCCACCACCACCGGCGCGTTGCCGACGATGTACATCGGGCTGGAACTGGTGGTGGTCAGGGTCGGCGGATTGTCGTTCAGTACGGTGATGGTCTGGGTCGAGGCGACATTATAGCCGTCCACCGCCCTGATGACGAAGGTGTCGTAGCCCAGGTATCCGCCGGTGGGCGTATAGGAAATGACGCCGCTGCTGGAATTGATGCCGGCGGTGCCGTGTCCGGCCGCGGTCGAGACGCTGTAGGTGATGCTGGCCGAAGCCGGATCGGTGACGGTGGCCGTCAGGGCGAAGGGCGAGGAATTATTGACCGTTACCGAATTGGCATTGGTGAAGGTCGGCCCGGTATCGACGATGATGTTGGCGGTATTGGAAAGGCCGGAAGCGTTGTAGCCGGTTTCCGTCGCCTTGGCGGTGATGGGATGGGAGCCCGCCGCCAGGTTGGCGGTATAACTCCAATTGCCGCTGCTGTCGGCGGTGGTGGTGCCGATGGATGATCCGTTGTCATAGACCGTGATGGTGGCACCGGCATCGGTACTGCTGGACGAGCCATCGATCACCACGCTGGTCGAGGTCTTCAGCCCGTTGGCGGCAATGGTCGGGTTGGACAGAGTCGGCGTAAAACCGCCGGTCATGATGATACCGTAGACGATGTCGACCGACACAGTCCCCGTATTCGCCGCCGAGATATGAACCGTGAACTCGTGGTAGCCGTTGTAGCAGGTGGTCGAGGTCTGAAGAGCGATCACGGCGCCACGATTGACGAAAACACCTGAGCTCAGGGCATAAAACTGGTGGTTGGCAGAATTGATGTAGCCGAAGGTGTAGCCCGTCGGCAGACCGCTGACATCCTCGTCGGAAAATGGGGCGCCGTTATAGGTGTCTTGCAGGATAGCGCCTGCGACAACGGTGCCTTCGTTGAGCACATATTGGCTATCGGCCAGATCCCCCTTGAATCCTGAATCCTTGAACAGGGTGGCGGTGACGGTGCCGGTGGTATCGTCCAGGGTCCAGGTGCCGTCGGAACCGACAACATGGCTGGAAGCGGCAACGGTACGGCCGGTGACAGCAGCCAAATCGTTGACGAACTGCTGTCCGTCGGCGCCCTCGGCCACATTGCAGCCGTATAGCAACAGGTCGCCACCAGGTTTCAGCGCCGCGCCGACCTGCGCCAGTCGTGCCCGGATTTCCGGAACAGATATGTTGTAATCATCGATAACGAAGCTGCCGGCCCGCACCGTTCCCTCGGATCCGTGCGACAGCAGGCTGATGCTGTCATAGCCGGAATGGCTGCCAGCCCACGCCGCCATCTGCACCAAACCGTCCTGATTGCCATCAATAAGCTCGACCTCGATGCCCGTCTTCACCGCCGCCACTAGATGTTGGTAATCGGCAATGCTGGTATCGACGAACACCACCTCGGTCTTGCCGCCGTCCAGCGACGGATCGGCCGCCT